>JAFGFK010000234.1 GCA_016931135.1 Candidatus Sumerlaeota bacterium
CAAAAAACACGTCATATTTTTCTTAATCAATGGAATAGATGATGTCATCCGAACCCGGATCGACCATGCCAATTCCACTGGGATCAAGGGAATACACATCACGCCTAGAAGGATTTCCGATCTCATCAGTGTATTCTCCGGGCTCCAAATCGTCAAATACGGGAACCCTGGTATCATCCTGATTGAAAAGCCTCGCGCCTCTCAAATCTTCAAGGGAATAAGATCCGTCGGGGGATCCGGGAACGCCGTTTGGTCCATAGCTGACGACGGCAGCAAAGAAATTGGGTTCCTCTCCGAGAGTTTCAATGAACTGCCATCTATCTTCAAGAGGGTCATACTTGAAAAGGTACAGGACATAGGGATTTCCCCACTGATCCGCGGGCCAAGGCATTGAATTCTCATACCCTTGATAAGTGGGGTGGAGATTCATGGTAACAATGGACTTGAATCTTGCGGACAACTGATTTCTGGAGGGAGATGCGGCGAAATAAGGTCCTCTCCAGTTGTTATAGGTATATTGTCCCTTGTTCAGACTGATGGCGAGGCCTATGGAATCGACGCGATCCCATCCGAAGCGATTGTCGATGAGATCGGCAGTATGCATTAAATATCCAATTTTGGGATAAAATCCTACATCCTGATGGGCAAAGATCAGGGAGGATCCCACCTGGCGGGTTTCACCGATTACAGCCTTCAATTTACTGTTGTTAAGCATCTGTTGAACGCCAAAGGTGGCGAGTCCGGAAAAAAGAGATATGAGGGCGGCGACTATGATGATTTCCACAAGGGTGAATCCCCTGCTCCCTCTCCGCCTCAATATGTGTGTAAAGCGCATTTTCATCACTATTCTATAACCAACATTTATACAAAAGATATAGGTACGCCTTAGAAACTTGTCAACATCTTTCCATACTTTTTTATATCGGAACGCCTTTAAAATATGCTCTTGATTTTCTTTTTGGTAAGTTCCGCCTGGCGATGGAGCCAAAGGAATTCCCTGAAGCCTTTTCGCCCTTTAAGTCGCGCAAGTTCATCATTGAGGGCGCGCCTCCGATTTTTGACGTCTTCCAGTTCAATCTCGAACATATTATTTCGGGATTTGAGATAGGTCAGATCATTCCATCTTTCATCAAAGACAACGTTCAATTTTTCCAGGATTTCAGGATGTTCCTCAAAAAAGGGATTATCGAGAATGGCGTTGATCTCATGATCGGAGAAATCCAAATCCTGGGTGAGAAAATACAGGGCGTTCCATACCCGGTATCGTTTTTCGGAAACAAGCCGGGATCGTCCCTTTGTCTCCTGATTCACGAGGTAATTGGGGAAGATGGAGAGTTTGGAAAGGCGGATGCGGAAAGGCTTGGGTATGGCTCTGAGCATATTCAGATTATCCATGCAATCGCCTTCGGTTTCCCCCGGGACATTGGTGATCAAATCGTAAAAGGCGCGGATATTGTATTTATTGAGGATACGAGCTGCGTTCAGGATGACCTCGGGGGTTTGTTTTCTATTAAAGACATCGACGCCGATATTCTGGGAAACGGATTCGATTCCCATGATGATATACTCGAAATTGGGGCATTGGGCAAGATGGCGAATCACGTTTTCCTTGCAGCAGCGGGGATGGGTGTAGCACCAGAAGGGTTCGTTGATCTCTTCGTGATAACGTTTCGTGAATTCCGCCATTCTGGATTCCTTGAGGGTGAAGACATTATCGAGTATTTCGAGGTAGAAATGCCCCATGCGTTCCTTTGTGAGTTTCAGTTCCTTTAATACCCTGTCCAAAGGTCTTTCGCGTACGAATCGCTGATTTTTGTAAATGGTTTTCAAATAAGACTGGTAGCAATAAGTGCAGGCGTAAGGGCATCCTCTAACGGTAGTGATGATATAATTGGTATTCAAATCGCTATCGGGGAAGGGAAGGCCGCAGCGGAGTTCATCTTTATCTATGAAGAAGACGCTTTCTTTCGAGTAATCAGGGAAGGGCAGAACGCTCAAATCCTGGCGCAGGGGGCGTTCGATGTTTTTAACAATGGAACCATCGGGAAGGCGGCTCCAGATATTCAGGACATCCGTGAAAGGGTTCCCTGCGTCAATTTTAGCCGCCACTTCCAGTATGACGTCTTCCGCCTCGCCGCGGCAGACATAATCCGCAATTTTGATACAATCCTCGGGGCTGGTTGTAGGTTGAGGTCCTCCCCACATAACGGGGAGTCCCAATTCATTTTTGATCATTGCGGTGATCCGCGTGGCCGCGACCTTCTGAACATAGGTCAGGCTGACGCCGACCAGGTCGGGTTGCAATTTTCTGATGAGATCGATCAGAAGCCGATCTTCGGTTGGCGTTGGAGGAAAGGAATAAGCATTGACATAATCGCCGGAGGGAAGCGCCTGTATGTGCATACCCTCATATAATTCCTTGATGTCTTTGAGGGGGTATTGTCCATAAGATTTGAAGGAGATCATGGCAGCGAAATGCCCCGCCTGTTTCAACGTGGCGACCAGAATTCGCACGCCAGGGGCAAACTCGTCATATAATGAAATGAAAACTATTCTTGCCATATTTTTCTCCTGATTTATTTCAATCGATAATCATGAGATAAAGAATCAAATCAAATGTCAAACAAGAAAATTGACAGGAGGGGGCGCCCTGATATAGAAAATTACATTCGACAGTTGAGCAAAACAAGGATGAATATAAAACGAAAAAAAAGCGTTTATTCGCTTCAGGAACTGATTCGAATCGTTCTTTACGCGCTGATCTACTGGTCGATTCTTGCCCTGGGCGGCACCCGGGAGATACCGGCGGCGCTCCTGGCGCTCTTCACAGGACTCGTCACTTATTCGCTCTTGCCCAATTCCCTTTTACGCAGGCTCCCCGACCTTTTATGGACGCTTTTCACAATCGGGGCGTTTATCTTTGCCGTACTATACATCAGCTACGATTTTCTCCTCGCGCTCCTGTTTCTCTTCATGTACCTGATCATCAACAAAATCTCCAATCCGATCCAGAGCAGGGACGCCATCCAGGTGATCTCCCTGTGTTTCTTTCTATGCGTCTGCGCCATGACCATATCCGAATCCCTGTTCCTCTCGCCCATCATTATCGGGTATTTCATTCTTTTTACATTATCCATGATGCTGGTAACCTTTCACTGGGATATGGAAGAGACGCACAAAGCGGAGTTACTGGAAGCCCCGGATAAAAACCGGGAAGCGTGGCAAACTGCAAGAATCAAAAGGCTGATACAATACAATATAAGATTCCTCCTTTTCATCCTGCCCTGTTCCCTGCTTCTTTTTCTGTTTATCCCCCGTTTCTCCAGCTATCATATTTTCACGAACATCCGGGATATACGGAATAGTCCATCCACAACGGGATTCAGTGAAAATGTCGCGCTGGGTTCCATGATCGGGATGAAAAAAGACCGAACGATCGCCATGAGAATCCAGCCCATGAAAAATGACGGGCAGCCTTTGCGGTTATCGAGTATCTACGTACGGGGCGGATCCCTGGATTTATATGATGGAAGGCAATGGATCAAGAGTTTCGAATCCAAACGGTTCACGGACATCACCCAGACGAATTTTATTACTTTCAATAGAGTGTCTCACAAGGGAAAAATCCGCGTGCCGCAAAGAATTCACCTGGAATCTGCGGTCAGTCCTTATACCATGGGAATCAATCAACCTTATGCCATGCAGTTTGCCAAGGCTTATCAATTTGCCATAGACTATGAATCGGAATCGATCCGTTTATTGAATCCGGACATGAGCAATATATCTTATATTACCTATTCCTTTGTTTCGCTGGACGATTCGGCGGGAAGCGAAGCCATGAAGGATACAACCGATAGTTTCGACATATCGCGCACAAAATACAGCAGACTTTATCTTCAGAAACCAGGGGAAGACTGGGATGCGCGGATAATAAAACTATCGAGCCAGATATCTGGAGAGGCGGTAACGAATTACGAAAAGGCGGCCAGAATCAGGGAATACCTGATGAAGAACTACGCCTACTCGCTCGATTTCAAGGAAAAGGGGGCGGAAGACCCGATCGTGGAATTTCTTTTTGACCGCAAGACGGGTCATTGCGAGTTCTTCGCCACAGCCATGGTGGTTCTTTGCCGCGCGGCGAAAATCCCCGCACGAATCGTAAACGGTTACTACTCTACGGAATGGAACAATTACGGGAATTATTTCATCGTGAGGCAACAGGACGCCCATTCCTGGGTGGAGACGTGGTTTCCCTCAACGGAATGGGTCAGCTTCGATCCTACGCCTTCCGCCGGGCTCACGCGCCTTGATTCCAATCCCCTGATTCCATCCTATGTACAGGATTTTCTGGATTCGCTGAAATTCAAGTGGCAAAAGTATGTCATTGACTACAATTTAAGCGATCAGATTCGACTTGGTTCCCGATTTCGGAAGTTTTCAGGGGGGCTGAGCGGTTCCCTCGAGAAGCTGACGTATAAGATCAGAAATCTCCGGAACCGAAGAACCGGAACATCTTCTTCGCGCTTCCTGAAACTCGTGATAACAGGTTTGGGGGGCGCCCTGATTCTGGGGAGCCTTGTGATTGCAATCTTGAAACTGCTTCATATATCCCGTACGAAAACTGCGGGAAAACTCATGAAGCGCGCATACGCTCGAAATATAGTGATTCGCGAATACGAAGCAATTCTTCTGAAGCTCGGGAAAATGGGTTTTACAAGACATCCCTGGGAAACGCCCAGGGAATTTGCAGATGGATTGATCTCTCGGGCGCCGGCGCTTTCGCAATTCCTTCCCCTGACCCTCCGGTATTACGCCCTGAGATACCATCACGAGACATGGCTTCCTGAAGACAGCGAGAGATTCCAGGCGTTTCTCGCCCGTTTACAGGAAAACAATGAAAAATGAAAAATGAGAAATCATGGTATGAGAATTATAAGAAATATCATTAAATTTCAAGCCGGATTTTATCCAGGATGGGTTGTATGCAATCCTCCCAGGTATCGATAAAATAATGCCGAAACGCCTTTTTAAAGAATGATCGCGCCGCCGTTTCATCTCCCTGAAACAGATAGCCCAATCCCAGATTATAATGAACGCAATAATCTTCGGGTCCTTCCACAGGAACGGTTTTCAATATCCGGATTCCGGTATCGAACTCTCCCATGAAAACATAGATGCGCCCCAAGAGGACAAGGAGAAGAGGTTCGGGTTTCCCGACTTTCCGCTCGAAATATTCGAGAAGCGTCCTTTGAGCTTCCTTGTAGTTTCCCAATTCGACAAGAGAAAGGGCGCAACCGTACAAGGCTGAAACATGGTCTGGATTCTGCCGGAAGACTTTATTGAAAAGAATATAAGCAGAATTAAAGTCTTTTTTATCCATAGCCTTTATAGCGGAAGCAAAGAGGCGGCGCGCATTTCCCGAAACTGGATTCTCGCCGGATTCACTGGCGCCGGCAAGCTCCGGCATCGGAAGAGGCTGATCCACAGGGGCTTTAAGAAATTCCCTTTCAAACAGGGCGCAAAAACGGCAGAGGAAATCGCTGTTGTGTTCCAGCCATTGGGATGACAATTCCTTCATCGCTTCCACTTTTTTCCCGGATTGATAAAGACTGAGCGCCCGGAAGTTCCGCGCCAGTTGATTTGCCGGTTTCTTCACAAGGCAGGCGTCGAAAAAGCCTGCTGCCTCGGTAAATTTCCCGGAGTCATAGGAAAGAATCCCCTGAAACAGGGGAATGGCGGGATTGTCAGGATCAATATTTTTTGCGAGATCAAGGGTTTCCTCTGCAACAACAAGGCGTTTCTGATCAATGAATTCGCGGGATTTCTGAATCAGCAAACGATGATCATGACGATACGCCCCAACCGGTTTATGGGAAAGCAGGAGTTTCCATGTCTCCACGATCGTGGCAAAAAGGGGGAGTTTGCTTCTCCCCTTCTTGAAATCGTACCTGAGAATAAAGGGGATTTCAGAGATTTTATCCGTAAGCGACGCCAGGTTGACGAGGAGTTCATCGGTGCAGGCAAACCCGTTTCGCGAGATGATATCATCCTGGAAAAATTCCCATCCTTTGCGGATCAGGGATGCGCGAAAGGCGCGGTAACCGCATGTATAATCCCGAACTCCGGGAAGGCGGAGAAAGACGCCGAAGAGGAAACGGGCGCCCATGCTGTAAAGGCGACGTATAAATGGAACCCCTATTTCGCGGCTCCCGGGTTGAAAGCGGGAGGCAATAGCGATATCACATCCTGAACGGATTATTTCAACAAGAGGCGGGATATATTCCGGAAGATGCGTATTATCCGCATCCATGGTGACAATAATGTCATTATCGGAGGAGGAACGCGCAAGAGCCTCTTTGAGGCAGGTTTTGATGGCGTTTCCGAGTCCCATGTTTTTCTCATGGCTGACGACTTCGAGAGAAAGCAGGTCTTTGAAGGAATTGGCGACTTCGAGGGTGCGGTCCGAGCTGCCATCATTGACGACAATAATGTGAAGGTTCAGTTCCGGGCGATCTTTTGCAAGATTCTGAAAGGCGTCAAGGAGTTTCCCGAGAGAAGCCTCTTCGTTAAAAGCGGGAAGCGCGACGATTGTCCGGTTTTGCAAAGACATGATGAGGTTCTTGCCTTCAAGAGGGAGGGGGAGTCAAGGAAATAGTAGTGGATGGTGGATTGTGGATTGTGGATTGTTTACGCATCACATAATAGTCCAGAAATATTTAACCAGACATGACTTGTTAGAATTGCCCCAATCCGAATCTTATATTTATCAGGATATCCGGTCATTTTCTCGATTTATCCCAATGAGAAAGGATTTTCACAGATAAGTTCTTCAAACACCAGAGATTCAACACAAGATCGAACAACTTCCGGCAACTGGTATAGTTCCTTTAGGAAACGTTTTGTATATTCAACTTTCCACATCATTTGACAATGACCGGTAATATGTTTTTGCTTCTTGTATGGATAACC
>JAFGFK010000235.1 GCA_016931135.1 Candidatus Sumerlaeota bacterium
CAGACAACCCTGGAGAAATATCTGGAGGGAGACAAGATCAACTCGGAAGATCATCCGCATCTTGAATTCGAATCACCGAAATACGGTTACGGGGAGCAGCCCATGATCGACAATCTCAATACCCTCCTGGGATTGAAAACCTCCATCCTGCCCTATTTATTCAATATATCCGATCCGGAGGGGACAAAGGCGCGCCTGAAAAAATACGAGGATTCGCTCCCCTCTATCATCGAGGGACATGAGCATTACAGGAGTCTGCGAATGGTGAAGGCGTGCCGGAGTTACCTGGAGGCGATGCAAACCTGCCCGGAAGATCGCGCAACCAAGTATCTTCTGGAATTCGAGGAATTGAAGCTCCGGGTTGCAGCCAATCCGAGAGATGTATGGGGATACCGTGATCTGGGAGCGGTATATTTCGAGCAAAAGCGCTATTCCGAGGCGGTGACATGGCTCAACATGATGCTGGAAAAAGCCTCGATTCCCCCGGAAGGATCATCGAGGGAATTTCTGAACTATCACAAGGATTCGCTTATATACGCCAACAAAACCATCGGCGCGAGTTACCTGGAAGTGGGGAATCCGAAATACGCGGTCCCGTACTTGAAGCGGGCGTTGGAACTCAATCCGGATGATCCGGAGATACAATCGCTTTTTCGAAAAGCGGAACAATAAACAGAATCGAGCGTATCATGAACACGCCGGGACTGATCATACTGATCTTACTCAACATTCCCCTCTATTTTCTTTATGGGAGGATATTTTTCAAGACATGGGACGACTTCGGGGAGGCGATCTCTTATCTCTTCATCCCCTCCATTTTCACAACCCTTCAAGGCGAATTCTGGAATCGCTGGTGGGCGGGAACAAAGATGTTTGGCTGGTTTGCCCTTTGCGTTGGAACCGTTTACCTGGAATACGTCAAGATCGGGCAAATCACCAGCTGGTGGTAAAAAAAATCCGATAACCGCCTGAATTCTATTCATGTTCAAAATCGTGCCCGCTTGCCTCGCAATTGATATTTGGGCGCACATCAGTTTTCCGAGTGAGTGGTTGGGCTATGGGGTCAAACTCAATAAAAATCCATTACACTATCATGGTTTCTTTCTGAATTTAAGCTTGACTTCTCATCCCGATATCTATATTTATAATCTAACCAGATAATCAGAGAACAATAAATAAAAAGGGGGAACGTAAAATGAAAAAGATGCGTTCAACGACACTTTTTTTGATGGTAGCGCTCATGATCCTGGTTTGTTCAGGGCAAATGCTGTCTGCCGATCAGAAAAAGAAAGAAGCCGTCAAGAAAGACGGCGAAAACATGGCGGAGATATTTTCCTATAAAGACAAAAACAAGGATGGCGTGATTACGAAAGAAGAATGGCCCTATGAGAAAGATGATTTCAGGAAAATCGACAAGGATGGCGATGGAAAGATAAGCCTCGAGGAGTTCAAAAACAAGAAAAAGGGCGAAGAAAAGGATTGGGAAAAAGAAGGCAAGCAAGCTCCTTTCAAGGATAAGGATAACAATGGACTGATCACCCTGGAGGAATGGAAGGGAACGCCCGAGGAATTTCAGGGTTTTGACGCGGATCAGAACGGATCGTTATCTGGAGAGGAAAGCAAGGCCGCCCGGGAGCTGGGCAAGGAATTTCATCAAAAGTACATAGAAAAATATAAAAAACAAAAAATGACCGGTATGGATGCGGATAAGGACGGCGTCATCTCTTTATCGGAATGGAAAGGGGATGCAAGGGCTTTTAACAAACACGACAAGGATCAGAATAAAAAGCTTTCAGAAGAAGAGTTCAGGGCGGCTTATCCTATATCGAAGGATTATCATTCCTTCCAGAAAATGGAAGCCGAAAAGGAAAAGCAAAAAGACAAGGATAAGGCGAAGTCCGAATCAAAGGACATGTTTTCGCTTAAGGACAAGAACAAGGACGGCATGATATCATCGCAGGAATGGCGCGGAGCGCCTGATGAATTCAAGAACATGGATAAAAATGGAGATGGCAATCTTTCTCCTGAAGAGTTCGAGGCAAAATTCCAAACCGGAAAGAAGGATATCAAATCACCGGGGAAGAGCGAGGAAAAATCCGAAGAGAGTGGAAAACAACCTGGAGAGAAAAAGAAAAACGCGCCGGAAGAAAAATAAATAATATAATCGTTTCCTATTTCTGAAAAAAAGTTCAAATAGTATAAACGATTTTCCAAACTGGAATGGGAAAAAATAGGGATTAACCTTTTATTTTTTCAACCCGTTGACTTCGGGATTCAATATATTTCTTTATTCAAGGGAGGAAAATTATGATAATCGACATTCATATTCATATGGCAGGAACCGGAAGTGAAAGCGGTTGTTACATGTCGGATTATTTAAAAATGACGCCGGCATATCTCATTATGCTGATTACGACAAATATGATCTTTAAAAAGGTAAACGATAAAACCATACGACAGCATCATCTCAAAATTCTCGAAGATTCCAAACTGGATCGGGGAGTGTTTCTGGCAATGGATGAGGCCTATAATTCCAAAGGAGAGAAAATGACCACCCATCTATATACTCCGAACGATTATGTTGCGGAAATTGCGAAAAAGGAGAAAAAGGTATTATTCGGAGCTTCGGTTCATCCTGATAGAAAGGATGCCATCAACGAAATGGAAAAAGTGGTTGAAAATGGGGCGGCGCTTATGAAATGGATTCCATCCTCACAGAATATAAATCCAGAGAAAAAGAAGTATAATTCCTTTTATAAGAAACTGGCAGATTTGGAAATTCCTCTTCTTTGTCATGTTGGTGCGGAACATACCATCCCGGAGCCCAATCCATTGTTAAAAAGCCGTTACCATAAATTGAACAATCCAGCAAACATTATTCAAGCTCTTGAGTGTGGGGTCAAGGTGATAGCCGCTCATTGCTGTACGCCTGTTTTTTTCCTAGACACCGTGCTTTTCAAGGATTATTTTAAAAATTTTCTCTCACTTATGAAGAAATCCATTAAAGA
>JAFGFK010000236.1 GCA_016931135.1 Candidatus Sumerlaeota bacterium
GGAGGCGCGGGATCGACGATCACATCCTTGTTATCCGGCGTAACGGGGATGGGAATTATTTTGCCGCCCGGGCTGATCCAATGCTTCAGATCGGGGCTTTTCATGTAACTGATGTCGTGGTTTGTGGCGCAATCCGGGGTGTCGCGCCACATCCAGGCGATATGAAACAGGTTATCCGGTCCTTTTAAAGGACCCGAGAAATAGGCGTTCATTTCCCCTTTTCCATCGAAGAGCGGGACATCGAGGAAGCGTTTCCATATCCGAGTTTTCTCATCATAGATATTGATCGGATTATTTCCATTTCCGCTTCCGCCGTCGCGATAGGTAAAGAGCAGATTGCCTTGCGCATCCTGAAGGAAACGGGGGTATGTAACGCGCTGTTCCGCGTCGCCTGTCATTTTGTGTGCCGGTTCGAGCGTTTGAATGTTATAAGGTTCGGCGCTTCGAAAATAAACAAGGGGGATGCCATGCATATTCCCGCTCACATGGATAAACCCCTCGCGATCCAGCGCCATCGTGACATAATTATGGGAATCCCATCCCAGTTTCGAGGGAAGAATTTTTTTATTCCATGTAGTTTCATCCAGCTTTCGCGAGGCAACCGCCATTTGCCTTTCCGCATCGTAATAAGCGGCGAATTGATATTGTCCATGAGTCAAGAGGTGAAAACCAACCGGGTGACCAGACCATACCTTGTCGATCTCGAGCGCTTGGAGAACCTGAGGTTCCGAGGAAGCGTTCTCCCCGCTCTCCCCAAATGCAGAGAAATGAAACATGAGAAGAAGCGGCGCAAATCGAATCCATATTCTTTCAACGCATAGGACAATATTTTCATTGATGTTAACCATAATCATCCCTTCACTATTTTCGAGATGTTTCTAGAATTTCCGGAAAGGACAGCGCGCGGTTCCAGAGGCGGATATCCGCTACGCAGCCTGAAAAATAGCCATAACTCCAGGTTCCTTTTCTTCCGATGGCTGCGGTCTGCCCCGGCTTCACGATTGCGTTTGCGCCTCCAGAGGGAGGTTCCTTTGTATCTCTTCCCGCATGAACATCTATTAATTTTCCATCGAGAAAGATCAAAGACTGCCCCAAGACTTTCCCTGCATTCCCGTTATAAATTCCTGCAATATGACTCCATTTGCCCTTTCCCAGTTTCGCCTCAGGAATTCCGGGTTTCATAAAATCGTTATTTACATCCGTAACCTTGAATATAATCTCCTTTGATTTCTTATCCATGAGAATCGAACAGGAATCTTCGAGCGAGCCCAAAATATACGCATGGGGGCGTTTCATCTCCGATGGGAGTTCATTCAACTTCACCCATAGCGAGATGGTCATCTCATTCTTCCCGATATCCAATCCGGAATTATGAGGGAGAAGGATATATTCGTCGTCGCCATTTAATTCGATCCCTCCAGAAAAGGATGATTCCGGGGATGAAATCCAATTGTTCATGGGATTAGAGGCATAGAGCGTTCCATGATTTTTTCCCACGAGATCATATACGATCCTCGAGTTGGGGTCCCTTGCCCCCTCATCGAGTTTCCAATGCGCCAGGAGACCTTTTTCCAGATCAAGATTTCCGGGTTTTCGGGATTGAATATAACCTTTTGTCAAACCGGGATCATTGGTAATGATTCCATCAACGCCCATATCCACATACACGGGGATATCCGGTCCATCCACGGTCCAGACAAAAAGTTTCATATTGAATGAGTGAATCAGGTCGCATGTTTCCTGAGTTATGGATTTGAAATTCCAGGCAATGATGTTGACGCCGATATCCTTTATGGATTGAATGGTGGAAGTTGAGAGCTCATCGCTTCCCAGTGCGGCAAGGGTAATATTCGGATCCAGTTTTCTTGCGTCTTTGATGAAATCCCAATCGAAGGATTGAAGGATCAGGGCATTTTTCATATCAAGACGGTTGAAAAGATTGATATACTGAGCGGCGTTTCCGGTTTTATGCTCCACAAGAGATTTGGCAAAGGGGGTAATTGTTTTCAGCGCTTCCTCCAGGGTGGGGATTTTTTCGCCTGTGAATACCGGATGATACCAGGAGCCTGCATCCAGTTCTTTCAGCATGGACAGGGTTGTACTGGAAAAAAGTCCATCGCCGTTAGTCGTTCTATTGAGCGTTGAATCGTGCAGCAAGGCGAGTTCCCCATCCAGCGTTACCCTGACATCGAATTCCACCATATCGGCTTTGCCTTTTGCCGGGCGGAAGGCTGCGAGGGTATTCTCGGGGTAAAATATCGATTCGCCGCGATGGGCAATGATGATGGGTTCACCCGGGCGTCCATTTTCCATGAAACAGAAAAAGAGTATGAATACGGAAAAAAAACGCGAAAAGAAATACATGGAAAAACTCCTTGCTCGTACAATATTTGTATAATCCCGTTCGAATCTACAGATCAATTATTTGCCTTGCTCGTAAAGTCAAGGTAATATTTCTATGCTTATGGAATCAAAACGGCTTGACTTTTCGTGAGATACAAGGGAATCTTCCGGTAATTTTCTGGTGAAACGATTATGAATGAAGAGGAATCCAATTTTACCATTCCGGAACAAAGTCCCCAGATGGGGGATGTTTATGTCTCTTTTGGAGACAATGGATATAAAACAACCCTGGATGTATTGCAGAAACTGCCTTTCGATTTCTCCCTACTTCGAACGAAACGCATCCTTGTAAAACCGAACGCGGGCAGGCTGGTTGCGCCGCATCTTGGCATCAATACGAGTCCCGAGGTGGTTGCCGGGATTCTGGATTTCCTCCTCGAGAGAGATATCAAGAACATATTTGTGGGAGAGAGTTGTATATTGGGCGTAAAACCCCTCGAGGCGCTCGAGAAATGCGGAATCGCCGGGGAGGCGCGACAGCGCAATGTGGAAATCGTTGATCTCGATGCGGAGAAACCGAAAACCGTTTCCATCCCCCGTTCAAAGGCTATCAAAAATCTCAAAGTCTGCAAAAAGGCGCTCGAGGCGGATTTCATTATTTCGGTTCCTGTCATGAAAACGCACATGCATACCCAGGTTTCATTAGGGCTCAAGAATATGAAGGGCTGCCTGTATGGAAGAGAAAAGGTCCGGCTTCACCAGTTGCCGGAGATCAAAAACCTTCCCAAGCCCGCCAAACCCCTGGATATGGCGATTGCCGATCTGGCGAAAATCCTTTTCCCGGATTTGTGCGTGATCGATGGGATCATCGGGCAGGAGGGGCTTGGTCCAAGCGCGGGAAATCCGATTGAACTCGGCGCGGCGGTCGCCTCATTCAACTCCCTGGCGGCGGACATCGTGACGGCGCGGCTTATGGGAATCGATCCGGCGGGAATTAACCATCTTCAGCTTGCCATCAAGGAAATCTGGGGACAGGATTCGACCCTGGGAAACTTCCAGGTCTTTCCGGAGGATTATGAAAAAAAGGCGATTCGCTTCGAACCTCCTCCGGAAAAGATTTCTTTCGAATTCAAGAACGTCCGCGTGGAAGATGTGGATTCCTGCAGCGCCTGCCTTTCCACGGCGTTGATGTTTCTGAAACGGTACCAGGAAAATCTCGCCGATTATTTCAACGAAGACAATCCGTTGAGAATCGCCATAGGGAAGGGAATCGGTCCTCAAAAGGAGGGAACGCTCCTGATCGGCAATTGCACGGCGCACAGGAGAAAAGGTTGCGTCTTTGTCAAGGGATGCCCCCCTGTCGCCTCCGATATCCTTCGCTCCCTTATGGAACACAAGGAATCAAAGAAAGATGAGAAATAAAATGTGAACATAATCAGCGTTCATTCATTAATGAAATAATATTACGGAAAAAGGATATTTTTCACCGCATGAGGAAGATGACGGTTTATCGTTCGCTTTTGGAGATGGAGAATCTTCCGGATACAATGCGCGCCCATGTGACGCTCGGGGTATTTGACGGGATTCATCTGGGGCATCAGGAACTTTTGCGGCGCACGGTGGAGTCTGCAAAAAAAACCAAAGCGGTTCCCGCCGTATTCACATTTACCAACCATCCTTTGAGCGTACTGGCTCCCGCGTACGCCCCCGCTCTTCTGACAACGGATGAAAGCCGCGTGGCGTTATTCGATAAAATGGGAATCCGTATGGCGGTGATCGTCCATTTTGATCACGCCCTTGGGGATTTATCCCCAGACGAGTTTGCGCGCAATATTCTAGTGAAAAAATTCGAGGCTCGCCATGTAGTGTGCGGTTATAATTTCCGCTTCGGAAAGGACGCTTCGGGGAATGTCGAATTGTTAAAAAGACTGGGGGAAAAAATGGGATTCAGCGTTGATTCCGTCGAACCTGTACGGATCGGGGGCGATGTGGTGAGCAGTACCAGAATCCGCGAATTCCTGAACCAGGGTATGGTGGAACAGGCGGCGGAATTCCTTGGCCGCCCCTATTCTCTCGAAGCCGTTGTGAGAAAAGGCATGGGAAGGGGGACTAAACTGGGCTACCCTACAGCCAATCTCGAATTTTCTCCGGGGCTTCTTATACCCGCGATGGGCGTGTATGCGGTTTGGATCATGCTGAAGGGAACGCCTTGGAAGGGCATGATGAATATAGGGTACAATCCCACCTTTCCTCCGGAACGATTCAGCCCGGAAGCGCATTTGCTCGATTTCAAGGGGAGTCTTCCGGGGAAGAAAATCGAGGCGCAGTTTGTCAAAAAAATCAGGGATGAAATCCGGTTTAAAAATGAAAAGGAATTGATCGAACAGCTGAGAAGAGATGAGAAAATGGTAAGAAAGATTATTCAATGAGAAATGAAAAATGAAAAATATACAATGAAAAAGTGATGAAGCGCAATCGGGGGTCAATCCCTATAAAAATCCAGGTATTTAATAGAATTCAGACATGCGCCCATTTCCGGAGGGCTGTTGCAGTTTTTCGTTGAATTTTCTTCTTTTTTCGGGGCGTAATCCGTTTAACGTTTTTCAGGAGTGATAAAATGATAAAATTGATGCAGGACGGGAAATTTAAATGGAGCCCCATACTGGCGCTGGGATCGTTGTGGGGACTGTCCGAAGCGGCAGGCGGGATGTTTCTTCGAGGGGTTTGCGCCCGATTTATCTCCGGATCGGTTTTGACAGGCATGGCGATCTTTTTCATGGCAACCGCTTTTTTTTACAGCCGGAAGAAATCAAACCTTCTGGTTCTCCTGCTTTTTGCCATAGGATTCAAACTCCTGGATGCGCTTCTTTTGAAACTGCCTGTTCTTCATGGAGCCATCGGCAATCCCATATTCGGCTTTTATACCGAGGCGTTCGCTTTTATAGCGATGCTGTGGATTCTGAAACCGGATTTTACCGAAAAGCCATTCGGCGCCGCCGTTCTTGGCGCCATAACCGCCCTTGTCGCCGTCAACCTGTTTCCCTTGGTTCGTTTCTTTACGGGAATTCCGGCGTGCGTGGTTCCCGGAACTCAATATCCTCTTTCCCTGTATTATGCCCCGATAGCCATTGGATTTTCCGCTTTTTCCTCTTTTCTGGGAATGACGCTGGGGAAAAGAATGTCCCGCGTTACGGATCCGGCGCTTGCCCGCATCCCGGATTCCCGGCTTGCCCCGATTTTTATTCGGGCAATACCGCTTTTCTGCCTTGCCCTGATCCTCCTTATACGCCTCGCTTGAGAAAATCGAAACTTTCACCTGTGCCCGAGAACAATAAGCCAGATGTTCATATATATAGGCGCCGATAAAGAGGATACCAGCATCAGGGAGGGGATGACATCCTGGCGAAAGTCGTATCGTTCGCTGAGCACGATCGTGGCGAGAGCCATCGGCGAGGCGTGCATTAAAATCAGGATGACGCCCTCCATTTCTTCGATATGAACGAGTCTCATGATAAACACGGCAATAACAGGAAGCGCCAGCATTCGAATAAGACTTAATAGAAAAGCGGTTTTCAGGTTTTGATAATTTCTTCCGAAGAGCGAGACTCCCAGCATGAAAATGGCGACCGGAGCGGCGCTGTTCCCGAGCATGTGAAGGGGACGGATGACAGGAATGGGAAGCGGGATTCTGAGGATCGAGAAAAAAAGCCCCGTCAGGATGGAGAGAATCAGGGGATTTCGCGATAATTTCTTCAAGACCGTCCGAAATCCCTTTCCCGGCGATGCGTCTTCCATCTTGAACATTTCCAGAATGGTGATAGTGATGGAAACGGCGAAGATGGCGATGAATGAGGAGGATAAGACGGCGAGGCGTTCCGATTCCCGCGTGGCGAAGGCAAACATGATGAACGGAAGCCCGAAGAACGAATGGCTTCCGAATATGCTGCAGATGACAAGAAGATAATAGACTTTCCGTGAAAGATGGAATACAATATGGACAATCGTAACAAGAGAGAATATGATAAGCGTCGGCAGGATTGCGGCGAGGACGAATTTCATGATCCGGACGTTGAACCGGATTTCCGCCATATTGACAAGAAGCAAAGCGGGAAGCGCAAAGTAATAAATATAGGAACTCAGAACCCGCTCATCCCCCCTGTGGAGGGCTTTGAACATGCGGGAGAAAAAGCCCGCTCCGGCAAGGAGAAGGATCGGAACAAGAGTTCTCAGTACAACGCTGTTCACAAACGCCGCTCGATTCAGAAAAAGTTTATTTTTTCGCTTTCAATTCTTTCAGCGTATTTAGAACATCCTGAACATGACCATTGACGCGAACGTTTTCCCAGATATGCACGATATTTCCGCCGGGATTGATCAGGAAGGTAGAGCGAACAAGGCCGACTTGAGTTTTTCCATAAATCTGTTTTTCTTTCCAAACGCCGTATTTTTTCATGGCGTTTTTTTCCTTGTCAGAGAGGAGTATGATGTTCAATTTGTGTTTCAGCGTGAAATCAAAGTGGCTTCTGACGGAATCCGGGCTGATTCCCAGAACAACCGTATTCAAGTCTTCGAATTGAAGCATGTTTTTGGTAAAATCCATCGCCTCGAGCGTACAGCCAGGGGAGTTGTCTTTCGGATAAAAATAAAGAACCACCCATTTTCCGAAGAAATCCTTGAGGCAGATGTGTTGAGCGTGCCTGTTTGGCAAACAGAATTCCGGCGCTTTGTCTCCAACTTTCATGAAAATAATTCCTCCCCGAAATCATGAGATATCCAATCAACTCAGATTTATTTTTTATATGACATTATCCCAAAAGGGCAAATAAAAATTTCACTTTTTTAACATGGAGGGCGCACATCAGTTTTCCGA
>JAFGFK010000237.1 GCA_016931135.1 Candidatus Sumerlaeota bacterium
AAGCGATTGCCAGATATTCAGTGTTGAGCGAGAGCAGGCAATTATTCGCTTCAAAATATCAACTGTACCTCCCAACAGAGGAAGAACTTAAGCATGAATTGACAAGAGAAAGAATGATAATAGAGAAGGAAGAGGATGTTTAAAAGATGGAGCGATCTATTTCGCAAAGGAATCATCTTATTATAATTGACGGAGCCCGAAAATGCCCAAACGAATCAGCCCAACCGGTAGCGAACTCTTTATTGTCGATAACAGCGATCAGGATTGGAAGGTTCTTCGCTACCTTCACGACTGGTGCCAGATTTCCGATAGAATGGATATTGCAACGGCGTATTTCGAGATAGGCGCGCTTCTTGCCCTGAAGGATGAGTGGCAGAAGGTGGATCATATCCGCATCCTGATGGGAGACGAGGTTTCCAGAAGAACAAAAAAGGCTTTCGAACAGGGTTTGAAAAATATCGCTAACCGCCTTGATGACAGCATCGAAACCGAAAAGGAAAAGAACGATTTTCTTAAAGGCGTTCCGGCAATCGCGGAAGGAATCCGCAGTGGAAAAATCCTCTGCCGGGTATATCGCAAGGAAAAATTCCACGCTAAAGCCTATATCACCCATGGACGCCTCGAGGTTGTCGGTTCATCCGCGCTTGTCGGTTCTTCCAACCTGACATTCCCCGGAATCACGGAAAATATTGAACTGAATGTCCAGATCACAGGCGCGCCTGTGAATGTGCTTCAGGAATGGTTTGAAGAGCATTGGAATCAGGCGGAGGATATCTCTCCGGAAATATTGAAAACCCTGGATAGGCATATCAGAGAATTCTCTCCTTTTGAGATTTACGCAAAATCTTTGTATGAATATTTCAAAGGTTATGAACAGACTGCGGATGATTGGGAGCGCAATGATTCGAAAATTTACAAGATTCTGGCAAAATATCAACAGGATGGATATCACGGGTTATTAAAACGCGCGGGAAAATATCGCGGGGCATTTCTGTGCGATGGCGTCGGATTGGGAAAAACATTTGTCGGCTTGATGCTGATTGAACGTCTGGTCATTCGCGAGAAAATTCCCGTAGCGCTTTTTGTTCCCAAAGCGGCGCGGGAAGCCGTATGGGAATTCGTCCTCAAACAATATCTTCCCGAGGTTTTCGAGGGATTTTATGGATTTAAAATTTTCAATCATACGGATCTCCTTCGCGATAAAATGAAGAATAAGATGAAACAGGTTCATAACCAGGCTGAGGCGATTATCATTGACGAGGCGCATCATTTCAGAAATACTGGCATCAGGGGAGAAAATGAAGACGACCGCCAATCCCGATACTGGGAGATGTTCGATCTCGCTGAAGGAAAACAATTATACCTCCTCACCGCAACTCCCGTGAATAACCGCCTGATTGATCTGCAGCATATTATCGAACTTTTTTCCCGGAAGGAATTTGATTATTTCAAGGACGCCCCTCTTGGAATTCACTCCCTTGCAGGGCATTTCCGCAAGATGGAAAAAGCCCTCGAGAGGGCGGCGCAATCGCAAGGACAAACATCAGATCAATCCGAAATAGACATCCTCGAAGCGGAAAAAATCCTCAGCCAGGATGACCTCTTTCAAGCCCTCGTGGTTCAAAGAAGCCGCGCTTATGTGAAGGAAAGCATGAAACAGGAAGGCGATGAAACGATCCTCTTCCCTAACCCGCGCGAACCCAAAGTCGTTCCCTACTCTGTAAAACAGACTTATGGCAAACTCCTGAAAATGATCGAAGACGCCTTTAACAAGGATAAGCCCCTCTTTTCCCTTCCCATATATAATCCTTACGCCTATTTCAAGGGCGATCCGGACAAGATCGATCCCATGGAAAAAGGACGCCAGATTCAGGTCGTTTCCCTGATCAGAACCCAATTCCTCAAACGGTTTGAAAGCTCCGTTGAGGCGTTTACACTTTCATGCTCCTATCTCCTTCAGAAACTCCTTGCCTGGGTTGAGGTCAATGTTGAGACTCAAGGAGAGAAAAACCGGCTCGAACGGTGGAAAAGGCAGCGCGCCGATCTGATTCATTATGTTCGTGAACAACAGCCAGATTTGTTCGGCGGCGAAACAGAAGAAGACGCCGATGAAGACATCATCACGCCGGAAATGCTGAAAAAGGTCGAAAGACTCTCGCGGGATAATTTCCGCGTTGAGGAAATCATCGCGGAAACCCTGCTCGATCTCGATCAGATCGCCGAGTTCCTGAAGGAAACAAAAAACTTCAAACCTGCGCAGGATAAAAAACTCCGCGCCCTCGTGAAACTCCTCAAAGAAGACCGCATCCTGAAGGAACACAAGGTCATCATATTCAGCGAATTCATGGACACCGCAAGATACCTGAAAAAACATCTCGAAGCGGAAGGAATCGACGGCGTTGCGGAAGTTGACAGCGCTTCCAAAGTGGATCGCGCATCCATAATCCGAAGGTTTTCACCTTATTACAATGGATCATCGAGCGGCGAACTTGCCGCCCGGGGAGAAACGGAAATCCGCGTTCTTGTATCAACCGACGTCCTCTCGGAAGGGCTGAACCTGCAGGATGCAACCTGCATGATCAATTACGACATCCACTGGAATCCGGTGCGGCTCATGCAGCGCATTGGACGCGTGGATCGCAGGATGAATCCGGACATCGAAGCGCGCATCATGGCGGATCATCCGGAACAGAAAAATATCAGGGGAACCATTAACTACTGGAACTTTCTCCCCCCGGATGAATTGAATGAAATTTTATCCCTTTGGTCAAAGGTGACGAATAAAACGCTTCGCATATCAAAGACATTTGGCATCGAAGGAAAAAAACTCCTCACCCCGGAAGATGAATATGAAGACCTCAGAAATTTCATAGATGAATACAATGGCGTGATATCCCCTGTGGGAAAAATGCAGCTTGCGCTCCAGAATCTCCTGAAAGAGAATCCTCAATTGGAAAGCCGCCTCGAATCGCTTCCCAAACGCATCTTCAGCGGGAAGGAGCATCCGAAGAAGAATTCCAGGGCGGTCTTTTTCTGTTACGGGCGCCCCGCCCTTGATGAAGAGGCGGGGAAACAGGAGGGAGAGAAGGTCTGGACTGCGGAAGCCGGGGATGTGGCATGGTATCTATACGATCTTGCCACGGAGAAGGTCATCGAGGACGCCGCGGATATATTTCATTACATCCGATGCCTCCCGGAAACGCCCCGCCACGCTATAATGGAGCAAAAGACTCTTTGTGAAATCCGCGCCATAGTGGATAAACACATAAAAAACACCTACCTGAAGAAAGTCAATGCCCCCTTGGTGGTAAAACCTATCCTCAAGGCGTGGATGGAACTATCTTAAGGAGAAAGATTTATGATGGATGAAAAGGAACTCAAGTCTATTTCCGATTTCCCTTCTTTAATGCAATTTTTACAGGATCAATTCAATTGGAAATTTGACAGCGGGCGTTTTGATGAATGCTTCCTGGAAGAGGCGACTTTTTCTTACTCTCCGGAAGAATTGAATATTGATTCGCGCCATGCGGCGAAGATAAAGAAAATCCTCCAGCTCCGTCCTTTGGTTCATGAATTTCCCTGGGGAATCTTCTTCATGGAATTTGACTCGAAAAAACTTCCCATCGGAGCGCTTCGAACCATTCTGAGGGCGCTGGTGCGCCATAAACGCGAGAAAGCCTCTCGCGCCCATAGACCATCCTGGAATATGCAGGAACTTCTTTTTGTATGTCTTCATAAACTGGATCACGAAAAGACGTTTACCTTTGCGCATTTCAAACAACCAGCGCCCGAACGCGCAGCAAAATTGACTTCCTTCAGCTGGTCGCCTGCCACGCATAACCGCACGGTTCTGGAATATAACCTGCCCCCCTTCCAATGGCCCACGGACACTTCTAATATTGAAGCGTGGCGCAATCAATGGCTCAAGGCGTTTGACAAACAGAAACTTACGGAAGAATTCTACGCAGAATATGGAAAAATCAATCTTTCCCTGGAAAATCATTTATATGATCAATTCAAAGATAAAAAATGGAGCCATGAATACGCCCTGCAATTCCTCAACCGATGCATGTTCATCTATTTCGTTCAGAAAAAACGCTGGCTCGATGGCGATCCGGATTTCCTTGAATCTTTCTGGAATGCGTATCTTGATTCAAAACACTCTCCGAACGCCTTTTTTGAAAAATGGCTCAAGGTTCTATTCTTCAAGGCGTTCAGCAAACAGTCGTTGAAGGAATACTCATATTTTCCCGATATTATATACCAGGCGCTTGTTAAGGCGCCTTACTTGAATGGAGGGCTTTTCTCCGAAAATGACCTCGATGTAACTGCCAATCGCCATCATATAAAAATCAGCGACAATCAGTTTGCCGATATTATCCATTTCCTCGAACGATATAATTTCACTATTACGGAGGACACCCCCCTTGATCAGGAAGTCGCGCTTAACGCCGAGATGCTTGGCAGCGTTTATGAAATGCAGATATCCCGGGAAGAACGCGGCGACGCCGGCATCGTATATACGCCCCGAGTGGAAATCGATCTTATGTGTCGTATTGCCCTTGTTGATTTTCTTTCAAACCATTTGGGCGATGATCATAAATTCTCCATTTATGAGGCTGTTTTCGCCTATTCCCCGGATGAAAAGGCGTCTTCAGATCATGAATTTCAGAAAAAGAATCTCTGGCAACAAACTTACAAGCTGCTCTCGGAAATCACGGTTCTCGATCCGGCTTGCGGTTCCGGCTCCTTCCTCGTGGGAATGCTCCAGGTTCTGGACGATTTGACCAACCGGGCGCAAAAGGCTCTGGGAAAACATGAATCGAGTTACAACCGCAGAAAGGGGATCATCGGGCGTTCGCTTTACGGTATTGACGTGATGAGATGGGCGGTTGAGGTTGCGGAACTCCGCCTGTGGCTTCAGCTCATTGTGGAAAGCGACCTCAAACCCGAAGACCTCCAGGAAAGCCCGCTTCTTCCGAACCTGACATTCAAAATCCGCTGCGGCGACAGTTTGATCCAGGAAGTGGGCGGCGTCAATATCTCGCGCCGCGCCGGTTTTTCCTTTATCAAGGATAAAACCATACGAAGCAACCTGGAGCAATTGAAAATCTCAAAACTCAGGTTTTTCAATAATGATCGCTCTAAATCCCTTGATGATCTGAAATCCGAGGAATTTTACCTTTTTCATCAGATGCTTGAATCTCAGATTGATTATCTCACCCGGAAAAAAAGAAGCCTGATGGCAAAAAGTACGGATGATCTGTTCCGTCCATATCAGCCTGATGTGATTGAATCTTCCGGGGGAATCTATGATAAACAGATCGATGAGATCGAGAAAACCCGGAATGCCCTGAAAACAGTCCGAGACGTCCCCTTTGTATGGGAAATCGCATTTGTAGAAATCTTCGAAGGGGAAAAGGAGGGATTCGACATTGTCATCGGCAATCCCCCTTATGTTCGCCAGGAGATGATCTCCAATCCGATGTTGTCCCGCGATGATGTCACATTGGAAAACAGAAAGGCATACAAGGAGAAACTGATCCGTTCCGTTTATGAGCTGTATCCGGAATTTTTCGGGAAAAATTCTTTTAAACCGGAGCATAGAATGAACGCCAAGAGCGATCTTTACATCTATTTTTACTTTCATGGTTTGTCGCTGTTGAATTCCAGAGGCTCTTTCTGTTTCATCACATCCAATTCATGGCTGGATGTAGGTTATGGCGCGGATTTGCAGGAATTTCTTTTAAAACAGGCAGGGATGAGGATGATCATTGACAATCAGGCGAAGCGATCCTTCAAACAGGCGGATGTCAACACGATCATCGCCCTTCTATCGCCTCCGGGGAAAAAGGATGAAGGCAAAAAGATGAAGGATGAAACGGCGCGGTTTGTTCTTTTCCGCGTTCCGTTCGAGCAGATACTGTCGCCCGTGATATTCGAGGAGATTGAGGCTGCAACGGAGCGAAAGGCGACGCCGGAATACCGGATTTTTCCTGTTGCGCGGGAGAAACTCTTTCAGGATGGGTGCGAAGTTCCGGAGGAAGAAGAGGATATTAACAAGGATAGGCAGGATATTCAGGATAACGTAAAATCCTTTCCATCCTATGCATCCCTGTTAGATTCAGCATCTGTTCCCTTGATCAAGGTTGCTCGATATATTGGCAACAAATGGGGTGGGAAGTATTTGCGGGCGCCGGATATTTACTGGACGATACTTGAGAAGGGAAAGGGGAAACTGGTAAGACTTGGGGACATCGCAGAGGTGCGTTTTGGCATCAAAACCGGAGCGAATGAATTCTTCTACCTCGATGAAGGGCGCATCAGGGAATGGGGAATTGAAGGGGAATTTCTGAAACCGGTGATCAAGAGTCCGCGAGAATGCAAACGCATCCTGATCGATCCAAAGGATTTGAAGTATAAAATCTTCATGTGCCATAAGGAAAAAAAGGATTTACGCGGAACCGCAGCCCTTGAATACATAAAATGGGGAGAAAAACAGAAATTTCACGAACGCCCCAGCTGCAGCGGAAGGGCACGGTGGTGGGATGTGGGGGAACGAAGAATTCCAAAAATAATAAGTCCAAGCAGTGTTTCTGAATTCCCAAGAACTTTTGAAAATGCCGGTGTTTTTGTTGATAAAAGGCTTTATGAAATATATCCAAATAATACGAAAGATTTGAAAGCTATTCATTTTGCTACGAATGCAATAATATGCAGTGTATTTCAAGAGTTGGGTTCTCGAACTGGTTTAGGTGAAGGCTTGCTTGATCTAACTGTGTATGAGTTAAGTGATAGTTATATTATAAATCCCATTTTTTTAATTAATTTTGAACAAACATTGAAAAATAATAGAAATAGGACATTGCTTCCTTTACATGAAGAAATTAATCATCCTGATCGTCGTTGTTTAGATGCCATTATCTTTGACGCGTTGGGGTTAACATCGGGTGAGCGTGAGGCGGTGTATGAGGCGGTTATATCGCTTGTAGAGGCGCGGTTGAAAAAGGCGCAGAGCGTTTAATCATTTTGGAGCGCTTTTGGAGTGCGCAAGCCATGCTTGCGCCTTGTTTTCCGGGAAGCCATGCTTCCCTTTTAAAAGCGGTAGCATGGCTACCGCAGTCCATATCGGAATGATGCGTTATGTAAAAAAAGGAGAGGCATAAATCTCTTTTCGACGTTGCGAAGGCGTATCGCTGGGAGCTGCAGGCATGGACGATTTTCCCCATTTTGATATAAATAAACAAGGGAGGCGTTATCATGAAACAAATCCGTGACGCGCTGGAATGGTTTGATGAGCTGATTCATGAAATTCGAAAAGCCGTGGACATGACAAGGGGCGCTGCTTCCAATGCCGTTCTAAAGAGTAACGACAATGAAGCTCGGCTTTTGATTGAACAGGCGGAAGCGATGGAAAAATGCGGGAAACAGGTGGAAACGCTCCGAAAGGAATGGGCTTCCATAAAGAAAATTTCCCTTCCGAGAAAATATGTCAGAAAAAAAAGCGGCGCTTTATCCGGTTCAAGATTGAAAAAGGGACAGCGTACTCCTGAAAAGGAGTTTGTCCTTCCTATCTTGCGCGTTCTTGAATCCATGGGAGGCGGCGGAAAGGTTAAGGACATATTAACCAAAGTCCATCAGGAAATGAAGGGTAAATTAAAACCGATAGATATTACCCCCCTTACAAAAGATGGGAAACCCCGATGGTTCAATACGGGACAATGGGCGCGGAACAGCATGGTGAATGAAGGTCTGATGAAGAAAAATTCCCCACGGGGAATATGGGAGATTTCGGATAAGGGAAGGGAATCTCTCAAAAAGGCGCAAAGCGTATAAAAGCGGTAGCATGGCTACCGCGCTCCATATAAAAAGATATTTTGACATCCGGGAAAAGGCGTATTTATGATACTCTATTGAGTAGATGATAAAATAGAAATAGATGCGTATTATGGAATTCGGGAGGCGATATCATTGTGAAAAACTCGTTAAAAATTGAACGGGTGGGACAGATCAAATGCGCCGATGTCGCATTCGGCGATCTGACCGTGCTGGTAGGTCCACAGGCTACCGGAAAGAGCATTTTTCTGCAATTCATGAAACTGATTCTGGATACGGGATATGTTCATGAACAGTTGAAAAAGCACGGCATTGACTGGAAACGCGATATTGGCGAATTTCTGGATGTTTATCTGGGAGAAGGAATGAGGGGCGTATGGAGAAACGGAACGAACAAAACATCGAGCGCCATCAGCGCTGATCAGGAACCATTGATGATGAGCGATCTGGCGACTGCGCGCAACCGGTCGAAAGAGAGAACGGTCTTTTATATTCCCGCTCAAAGGGTTTTATCCCTTGCCAATGGATGGCCTCGTCCTTTTCAGGGTTTTTCAAGCCAGGACCCCTTCATGGTACGCGACTTCAGCGAGATATTCCGTCTTCTCATGGAACAGGAATTGAGCCGCGCCATAGACCTTTTCCCAAAAACCAATCGTCTGAAATCCGAATACCGTTCTCTTTTATCCCGTCATGTCTTTGGTGGTTTTGGGCTTCATGTGGATCGTCACGGCGCCCAGAAACGCCTCGTTCTCAGAATGGAGGAATCAGATAAGGCAATACCTTTCATGGCATGGTCAGCGGGACAGCGGGAGTTTGTTCCGCTGCTCCTGGGGCTTTACTGGTTGATGCCTGCGGCAAAAATCAAACGCAGGGCAGAATTGAAGTGGGTGTTGATTGAAGAACCTGAGATGGGACTTCATCCAAATGCAATATCCGTAGTCCTCTTACTGGTATTAGACCTGTTGTGGAGGGGGTATCGGGTTTGCGTTTCCACTCATTCTCCTCATATTCTCGATGTTGTGTGGGCGATGCGGATCATACAGGAATGCAAAGCCGGGGAAAACCGTTTGCTTGATATATTTGATGTTCGCAAGACCGATCCCATGAAAAAAGTGGCTACAGAGGTCTTGAAGAAATCAGTGAAGGTATTTTACTTTGATCGGGAAGGAAATACGAGGGACATATCCAGACTTGATCCCGGTTCCGATGACGCGGCTGAGGCGGGCTGGGGCGGGTTGAGCGAATTCAGCGGACGCGTGGCTGACGTTGTGGCAAAGACCGTCAATGGCTCATAATGCAGTAAGGAGCGATCGCATGAAATTCAAGCAGGCTGTTTGCGAAATACAGGTTTTGTCCGATGCTTATCAACCGGGACTTCAGGCTCTGAAAGAAATTGACAGAAATCGTCTGGAATGCCGGGAAACCCGCAAATTGAGAGGAAGCGTGAACCTCGAAGAATCCCTTCATCATGTCTTCCGTAATGAACCTGTATGGGATTATGGAATTGGATGGAGTAAAAATCAGGCTGACGATGTAGTCATCTGGATTGAGGCGCATCCGGCAAGTTCGAGTCATGTCCTGGGAATAATAACCAAGGTCAGATGGTTGAAGAAATGGCTGAATTCAAATGATGATTCGAGTTTCGCTCCGAGACGCTATTTGGTCTTGAGGATAAAACGGGATGAACGCGGAGATACATTCAATTATCAAAGATATCACCAACCGGATTGTAACGAGGTTCAAACCGGAGAAGATAATCCTTTTCGGCTCTTACGCCCGGGGAACAGCGGGTCCTGACAGCGATGCCGATCTGCTGGTTGTCATACGGGTGAAGGGAAGGAAAAGAGAACAAGCCATACAGATTGACCAGGCTCTGGAGGGTATTGCCCTGCCTAACGATGTGATTGTTGTAACGCCTGAAGAGGTGGAGAGATACCGGGCAAGTATTGGCTCCATTATTCGCGAAACCCTTCGGGAAGGTTTGGTTCTTTATGAACATGCAGCCTGAAAGAATCTGTGAGATTTCAGAAAAGGGAGGGAATTTTAAATAAATAGGGCTAAAAAGCGGGACGTCCGATTGCTTTCGCAACCGGACGTCGGACTGGCGATTCTCTCGCCAGCGCTGCTAAACTTAACTATATAAATACCTCTTCGGGGGGGAGTCGCGTCAATACCAAAAATTGTTGTTTGAGATTCGTGTTTTGTATAACTGTGTGGAGTGCGCAAGCCATGCTTGCGCCTTGTTTTCCGGGAAGCCATGCTTCCCTTTTAAAAGCGGTAGCATGGCTACCGCACTCCATATAATAAGTTTTGGAGCGCCCAATCACGCCATTACGGAATTGCGCCTTGTTTTCCGGAAAGCCATGCTTCCCTTTTAAAAGCGGTAGCATGGCTACCGCACTCCACAAAGGAGCGAACAAATGTCTGAAAACTCCCTTCCCTGGCATCATCGACCAGCGCATATATTTTCCCCGGAAATCATGTATATGGTTACCGCGGGGACATATCAAAAGGAACATTTCTTCAAGGGAAAGGAGCGTTTGGAATTCCTTCAGCAATCTCTTTTTGACGCGGCGGAGGCGTATCTCTGGGAGCTGCAGGCGTGGGCGATTTTCCCCAATCATTATCACTTTATAGCAAAGTCTCCGGAGAACTCCTCTTCGCTTAAATCCATGATTCAACGCCTGCATTCTCAAACCGCAAGGGAAGCGAACCGGTTGGATAACT
>JAFGFK010000238.1 GCA_016931135.1 Candidatus Sumerlaeota bacterium
ATTCCGTCAAAGGCATGTTCTGGTACAGGGGATATAAGTTCACCCATCCCCTGAGACCCGCCGGAACCGATGATCAGGCGCGCATGATCGCTATCAGCGGCGATGGTTATCACGTCGCAGTGCAAAGCGCAGCAACGGATACCATCTATACCTGGAAATTGAAAAAAGACGACAAAGACCGCTGGACAGCCGAACCGACCAGTATTTTCACGCCGCTCGAAGGCGATCTGGGTTTGAATAACCGCTTCGTCCTCGGCGCTCAGGACAGCGTCTATGTTAGTGACGGCGCAAATATCCTCTATGCCCGTATCGTGGATGATCCCGACACGATCATAACGATCCCCGAATGGGTGGAGCCTTCCCCTGACGGTTCCCTGGTAAGCGTCTATTCCGACAATGAACGAAAATTCCTCGCTGTAAGGGCGTTCGCCTCTGAAGGACAAAGGGTTTATTTCTATAAAATCGGCAACTGGAACTACAAGGTCGAATTCATCAAACCCAAACTCGGGCTCAATACGGACTGCCTCTTCCGCATCCCGAAAGACAGCCCCTGCGCCGTATTTGTTCGCATACGCGATCTTAAGGATAATATCGTGGACGCCTCTACGGTGGATGTGGAACTCTCCTATTCCATTACAGAATCGGGTTCTGGCGCAGTTACGGATTACGGTCCTTTTACCATGACTCCCACGGGGAAGCCCGGGGAATTTACCACGGTCATCACGCCCATCCTCCCCGGAAAAATCATGCTCGATTGCGCTGTCTCTCCAAAAGCTGAACCCTGGCTTATCGATAGAGGAAGACATCCAGGTAAAATCATGGATGATGACGATATCTATGTCAATATCACCTGGGTTGCCCCGCGCCATGTGATCGTTCCGCAAAACCTGACTCCCCCCTACCAGTGCCGCATCATGGGCGAAATCTACTGGGGAAAGGCTTATGACTGGAATGAGAAATATGTCACCTGCAACCTTATACCCGGAAATCTCGAGAAAAAACAAATCTACCCGGATCAAAGCCATGAAGGCACCATGGATAAACTCGTTTACGCCGAAACTTCGGGGGAACTGCCCTATGACACAGCGCTGCAGTTCAACGTACAGGCTACTGCAAAAAAACCCATCCCGGGGGGTGGCACGGAACAATTGACATCGGAACTGATCGAATTCACCTATCCCGGCAAACCCATGTGCGTTGTATCTGACGCCAGGCTTCAAGCCTCCCCCCTCTATGTCCACTTCGATCCCATCCTCGGTACATGGAAAACCACCCATAACATCGATCATCTCCTTTACAGCTATACCAATAATTTCCCCCCGGGGGAAAACACCCAGTGGAATATCGGAATCCAGGGTAAATGGCTCAAGGTCCCTCTTATCGATACCATTCCCATTATCGAAGACCTCGGCTTCTCCCTTTCCGGAAAATGGAAGGACAAGGTTGAGTGCCGTTCGGATTATACGCCGCTCAATTACCAGGGCTCCGGGGAAATGGGACTGAGCGTTTCCTTCCCCGTTGGCGTTGCCAAGGTGGAACCAGGCGGCAAAATCACCATAAAAACTGTATCCCAGAGCGTCTCCGATTGTACGGAAATTATCACATCAGGGGAGCAGAGTAAAATGGAACTCGAAGGATCGGTGGGCGTGAAAGTTTCCACCAGCGTTTATTTTCTCCTGAAAAAAATCAAGCTGGATAAAATCCTCAAATTTATCGGAAACAGCAAGGTAAGGCGCGTCCTCCATAAATTCTTCTCCGTTGAGGGGGCGGTGGAAGAGGGCTCGGAAATCGAAGCCTGGTATGTGCCGGATTCAGGCGCTCTCCTGGGGTTCCGCTTTGAAGAAATTAACGGATACCTCAAACACTCCGTATCCGCCTCCATCAAAGCATCCCCCATGACAGATTGGATCGAATTGCAGGGAACTCTCCAGGGAACCATAATCCAGGAGGCGTGGTTTGTCTTGAACGGCAAATACCCGGGAATCCGCTCCATGGAGGCTTCCATCAATGGAAGCTATAAATTCGGCAAATGGTTCGAATACCAGGAACAACCCGCAGAACCCTGGTGGAGCGTTAAATGGCCCTCGGGCGGCGGCGGGTACGAAATCACGCAAGCCGATCATTTCAAACTCCGGAAATATCTCCCGCCTTATTCCGATACTCTCATGCTTTCTTCCGAAAATGGCAAAATCAAACTCTCGGAGGCTGGCGAGGAGGAAACCCTTGTCGCAAACGCCTTCTCTTTTACCAATCCCCAAATGGCGGTATCCGGTAACAAAATGCTCATTGTTTATACATGGGCAAGGGATGACATCCCCCGCGAACGCGCCATCGAGATCAAGTATCTGTACTTCGAGGATGGAACGCTCGCTGCAAGCGGCGCCGTAACCAATGACACGCGTTCCCAGGATAATCCCAGGGTGATCGCTACATCAGGAGGCGATTTCATCTTGGCTTGCCACGGCGCCAATATCGATGACCTTACGCTCCCAGGTGAGGATTCCGATGAAAATCTCGCGTATGCCGCGCCCCACCTCGAAATCGTCTGGGCTAAATTCACGTCATCAACCAAAACATGGTCCTCCCTCAATTACCTCACTTCCAACTCCGATCCGGATTATGGCGCACGCCTCTTCACCAACCATGAAAACAAGATCATGCTCCTTTACTCGCATCAAACCGGCGTGGATTACACAGCAAGCCCCACAGCCCCGGAATCCCTTATGTACAGCGTTTATGACGGTTCCACATTTGGAACGCCCGCTGCTATCATCACCAGCATCGAAGACCCCATTTCCTATGACCTCGCCGGGTACGCCTCAAAAACCTGGCTGGTCATCTCCCGCGACGCCGATGATGACGAACTTACAACCCCGGATACCCACCTGTACGCTATGGCTTATCAGGGCGCTGCTCCGGCATGGGACGCCTCTCCAACCGAGCTCACAACCGGCGCCATTTATGATGAATCCCCGCGCCTCCTCAAAACCGCCTCCGGCGATCCCCTCCTTATCTGGCAACGCGATGATGAGATTCTTTATTCCATTGGCGAACCCCTCGCCGCCAATCCGGTATTCCTCCTCGATGGTCAGGATGACGGCGGAGCGGGCAACATGCAATACGTCCAGCTCGTCAATTCCGATTTTCTGATCTTCAACTACCTGATAGAGGCGTTCTCCGAAGAAAATCCCACGCTCACCGATGACATATTCTTCAATTACGTGGAACCGGAAAAGGGATTATGGGGAAACACCAGAATGACAGAAGATCAGGCAATGGAGATGAAACTCCAGGTTCTTCCCAATAGCGACGGTTCCGTCATCGCCCTTTATACCAAACGCGATGTGTTCCTGGATGATGAAGGCATTGTCAATCTCGGTTCCACCTCCATCATGATGCGCCAGTTTACCCCCCAACCGGATATATCCGCCGATGTCTTCCTTGAAACCGAAGATTCCGTTAAAAAAGGCGAGACTCTCACTGTTTACCTCAAGGCGGAACGCGACATCAAGATTTATGGATGCGATTTCAAGGTTACTGTTCCCGAGGGATTCACGATCGAGGGCGTTTCCATCGCAACAGGTTTGACTGGGAGCGAAATATCACCCGATCAGAGAACCGCTTACATCAGGAGAACTCCAGCCGCGCCCATTACCTTGATCGAACAGGGAGATCCGATCGCCACCCTTACCATCGAATCCGATTCTGAAATGGAAACCGGATTATATGACATAATTTTAGCTGATGAAGACGGTGGATTGAATTTCCTCACTACGGAAGTGATCCAGGTTTCCTATGATCAATACGCTGCCACAGTCAATGTCACAAGCGATATTCTCAATGCCTGGATGCTCTATTAAGAAATGGGAATGGCGGAAAGGTAATGATCTACGCCCTCGGTTGCGATTTTGGCGTCGGCGATCGCAGTGACGGCGTCGAGGTTTGTATTGACGATATCTCCCCCCGCGAAAACCCCAGGCAGGGATGTCATCCCGTATTCATCTACCTGAATTTTCCTCCGGGGAGTGAACTTCAACTGATCGAACATTTCTTTGGGGATAAACGAAAAATCAGAAGCCTGTCCTATTGCCTCGATTATGGTATCCGCCTCCAGAATCATCTCCTGATCTTCATAAAAGGTGGGTGAAAATCTCCCCGCATCATCGAAAACCCTCTTTACCTTCATACATAGAAGCCCCCTGATGTTGCCCTTGTCATCCAGGAGGACATCCTTGGGCCCCCAGGCGGGATTGAACCGGATGCCTTCCTCTTTCGCCTCTTCTATCTCTTCTTTATTCGCGGGCATGATGTCCCAATCCTCGAGAGATACGGCGCTGGTTACCACCTCTTCCCCGGGATGTTGAATATGCTGCAGGCGAATGGATTCCCTTGCCACGTCCATAGCCACGTTTCCGCCGCCTATCACTACGACTTTCTTCCCGACGTTGACTTTTTCTCTGATCTTGTTTCTTTCCAGGAAGTTGAGAGCCAGGATACATTTCTCGGAGTTCCTGACTTTTGTGGAGCGGCTCATGGTCATGCCTATTCCCAGGTACACGGCGTCATACTGCTTGAGAATATCCCCGAACGAAATGTTCTTGCCCACTGTGGCGTTGAATCGGAATTCAACGCCGAGGGATTTGATGTAGTTTACGTCTTTGTCAATCGCTTCGATAGGGAGTCTGTAAAGCGGAGGTCCAACCCGAAGCATCCCTCCTCCCCCTGGCAGGGAATCGAACACAGTTACGTGATGTCCCTTCAGCGCCGAAAAGTACGCCATGGAAAGCCCGCCGGGTCCCGCCCCGATTATTGCGAGCTTTTTGCCCGTGGAAGGGGCGGGCTTCTGCTGCAGCGCCTTCTGGTAATCCCTTACCGTATCAGCCACAAATCGCTTCAGCCATCTTATGGAGAGCGCCTCGCCCCTGACGCTCAGGGAACACGCCGCTTCACAATGCTTCATACAGATTCTTCCGCAGATTGCCGGAATGGGATTATCCTCGTAAATTTTTCTCAAGGATTCCTCGGGTTCTCCCAGGTAAATCGCCTTTATATAATCAGAGATTTTCAGGTGGGCGGGGCACGCCTCTTCGCATAATTTACATTCGAGGCACCTTGCCGCTTCGGCTCTCGCCTCTTTCTCTGAATAGCCCAGAACCTGCTCGATAAAAGACAGGCTGCGCTCCTCGGGTTCAACCTGAGGCATGGGCACCCTTTCGGGTTCGAACAGGGCGTATTCTATATCAGGGCTGAATCCGGGAAAATTCTTTTTACGATGGGAGAGGCTTGCCTTTAACAAGGAATAATTTTGAGGATCCACGAAATGCTCCGGATCCGACTTCTCATCACCGGGGATGAAGGAAAAAGTTTTTGTATCAAAATGAATGTGAAAGTAATCGCCAGTGAGGCTCAATGCCCCCGGGGGGCAGATATCGACGCACAAACCGCAGAAACAGCACCTTCCATAATCCAGCTTCGGGCGTTGATTTTTCTTTCCGGGTTCCGGCTTGATCTCTGGTATTTCCACCATGATGATTGCCCCATTGGGGCAGATATCAGCGCAATTCCCGCAACCGGTGCACGCATCCCAATCGTTGAGGTGAAATCCCCTGTACCTCCTGGCAGGCTCTTTAGGTTCAAAGGGATACTTCAAGGTCTTTGGCTTCCGAAAGAGATGCCTGATGGCTTTGAAGGGGCTGAAAATATTTCCTTTTTTCATCTGTCTATCTCCGGGGCGACCACATAAAGGCTTATCATGATATTTCCCACATCCGCGACGCTGGCGCCCTTTAATAATCTCTCCAGGATGATCAGTCCATGAGGATAAGAGGGGGTTCTGAAATGGGCGCGGTAGGGCTTGTCTCCTCCATCGCTTACCAGATACAGCCCCAGTTCTCCTCGGGATGATTCAATCCGCACATAAGCGTCCCCCCTGGGAATCGTCCATTTGAAAGGATTGGGAATGCGATGATAAACAGGACCTTCGGGCATAACGTCGAGCAGCTTGAATATCATGTGAACGCTTTCTATCATTTCATCCCGGATAACCAGGATTCTGGAATAGGCGTCTCCCTCTTCTCTGATGGGAACTTCCCAATCCACTTTATCATAAGCGGCGTAAGGCTGAATCTTTCTGATGTCGTATTTCATTCCGGTCGCCCTCAAGACCTGACCCGCAGCGCCGAGTTCCATCGCTTCTTTTTGTGAGATTTTCCCTATGCCCTTCGCCCTGTCATAAAACAGTCTGTTTTCAAAAAAGGTATTATTGTAATCCGGCACGCATCCCCCGATGGAATGCAGGGCGCTCACGATCTTGTCTTTGAAACCTTTGGGAAAATCCCTCCGGACTCCGCCAGGCCAGATATAGATATGATATACCCTGCCTCCGGTCAGTTCCTCGAAAAGGTCTAAAACGAGGTCTCTGTGATACATCGCCCATTGGGCTACGGTATCGAATCCCAGCATATTGGAATACGCCCACAATCCAAAGAGGTGAGACCCTACGCGGGCGAGTTCCAGATAGACGCTCCTTAAGTAATGAGCCCTTTCAGGAACTTCCAATCCCGCGAGTTTCTCCACTCCCATGGCGTAGATCATCTCCATGGAGTCAGGCTCTACGACATTCATCCTGCAAACGATGGGAAAATTCTGTATCCAGGTTCTGTATTCCATCAATTTCTCGAAGCCGCGATGGAGATACCCGGGATTACTGATAGCCTGCAGAATTCTGTCCCCTTCCACCTTGAGGGTGATGCTGAAGTTTCCCACCATGCCCATGTGCTGGGGGCCAAAATATAACTCGAGTTCTCTCATTCCTTATCCTCTACAAAGGGGATCTTATCAAAGACCTCCTTCACGTATTCCCGGGAGTCGAAATCTTTTCTGAAGGGAGGAATCTTGTATTCTCTTTCCAGGAAAAGCGGCAAAAGCCTCGGATGTCCCGTGAAATGGATGCCGAAAAGCTCATGTATCTCCCGCTCATAGGGCTCTGCATTCTCGAACACGGGTATTGCGGTTGGCAATTCGGCATTATCCCGATCAATCCTGGTTTTCAATAAGATCGTGATTTTTTCCTGTCCCGGCTCTTCATTATCTCCCTTCAGGTAAGCGGAAACAAGATAAACCAGCTCGAATTGCGCCTCTTTCAGCCAATCCACGCACGATATCATGGCAAGATGCCCATACCCTTTGTCCTTGAGAAATCGCAGGATGGCGAGTATCTGCGGCTTGGCGGCGGCGATAACAGGCGTAACGTCATCCGTGATATTCACCGTGATATCCCTGAATATTGATTCCAGTTCTTGCTTGAATTCTTTATTCATTTTCATCCTTTATGGGAAACAGGCGGGGCCATTCGAGTTTGCCCAACGCCTTTTCCTGGTTTTCACGATAACGTCCATAGTTTTCCCTGTATTTTACATAACCTTTAGCCATTCCTTTATCGATCAATGTCCATAGATGCGTCACCGCGATGAAGATCGCTTCGGGTCTTGGCATGCATCCCGCAATCCAGCCATCGATGGGAATGTATTTATCAAGGTGTTTTATGGTATTGTAAGAGTCCCAGTACATGCCTCCATTGATTGGGCAGGAACCGAAACCAACAGTGTATTTCGGTTCCGGCATCTGTTCGTAGGTTTTGATAATGGCTTTCAGGGTCTTCACGGAAACATAACCGGTAATAAGAAAAAGGTTCGCTTGCCGGGGGCTGGGGGCGGGGAGAACCCCGAATCTCTCCGCATCCCATCGGGAGGTAATAACCGGTGGAATTTCGATAATCCCGCATCCCGTACAGAAATAAACAGCCCACAGGGAATATTTATGCCCCATTTTACCCGGGGATTCGAGCCATTTTTTTATCTGGTTTCTATCCATAATCTCACCTTATTAATTGAATCACTATAAGCGATATGAAAGAAATGATCGTGGGCCAGAACCAGAGATACTTTGTCGCCTGCTCGATCCTGAACCGCGGAAAGGACGCATGAATAAATACGCCGCACACGAAAACCGCCAGCATTTTTAAAAGAAAAACCGGGAGATTTCCCCCTCCGAGAAAGAGATTCACAAACAATGCGATGACTATGAAAAGAGATAAAGCGTGTTCGATCTGGCTGAACGCCAGATATTTTCCTCCATACTCCACATCTATTCCCGAGGATATCTCCTGCGGCGCGCTCGCCATGTCAAACGGGCGGATTCCCAGCATGGCGGGTAAAATCATGAAATACGCCACGCCCGATAAAAACAGGGGGGAAAATAATGACCAGTGATAGTGGGCTTGCGCCTTCACTATTTCCACGATGGAAATGGTCTGATAATAACTCATCAGCGATAGAATTATGAATATAAAAGGAACCTCGTAACTTAATGTCAGAATGAGCTTGCGGGAAATGCCGATGCTGATATTCGGGTTTGCCCCTTCGCCTCCGGACAGGGCGATTCCGATCGGGGCGAAAAGCATAACATAGAGAATGACCAGAAGCCCGCCGGAGTTTGCCAGGGGACACATCCCGCCTATGGGGATAAAAAGAACCAGAACGAGCGCGCCTGCCAGTGACAGGATGATGCCCAGGTCGAAAACCGCGCCGTGGGAAAAGCCCCTTTGATTAAACAGCCTGACCAGGTCAATCACGGGTTGAATCAGGGGCGGGCCATACCTCCATTGGATTCTCGCCATCATCTTCCTGAACAGGCCCAAAAAGAATATTCCCACAATCAGGGCCACAAGGGGAGAGACTATTATTTCAAGAATTTTCATCACCGTCACCATAGATTCAATCCTATTTTGGAAATGACCAGGATGGAGAGAAAGAGCACGATATAGATCACGTAGACGCCAAGGTCTCCACAGTAGAGTCTCCTCACCCGGTCGGATAGGCTGGCTAATGCCTTCACCAATTGCGAGTAGAATTCATCCATGTAATCCCTGAAATATGGTTTTATCATCCTGAACATCGGATTGTAAAAATCCACTGTATAATGATATTTCCCTTTGGGGACATCTATCCCGGCTGCGTAGGAATTATCCTGGGAAATAACGACCTTCTTCCCGCTGATAAGAAAGAAGAACCAGACAACTATCAACGCCACCGCAAAGGCGGCAAATATATTTATGATATTCAGGGGGCCGCTTTCAGAAGCTATTCCCCATATATTGATATTCAGAAGATCAAACCCTAGAGAGGCCGTTATCAGATTAATAAGCTTAAGCGGTATGCCGGGAAGAATCCCGAAAAGAACGATAACAACGCTCAGAATGATAAAGGGCAATTTCATACTAGCAGGGGCGGGTTTCGTATGCTCTAAATTCTCCGGAAGTTGCCCCAAGAATATATTATGAATAAGCTTGTAGGAGTAGAGGATGGTTCCCCAGGTTCCCACGAGCGCCGCAAAAGCCAGAAAGGGATGATTATTCAAAATCAGAGTTTTATATATCAGCCACTTGGAGACAAATCCATTGGTCAAAGGAATCCCGATCAATCCGAATGTTCCGGCTAAAACGGCGATAAACGTGACGGGCATCTTTTTTATCAAACCACCCAGAGAATTCAAATCTCTGGTGCCTGTTCTATATTCGATTGCCCCCACGGCTAAAAAAAGCAGGGCCTTGAAAGCGACATGATTGAAGAAATGAAACAGGCCCCCGATAAGACCCAAACTCGTTCCAATGGAAATCCCCAGGATGATGTAACCTATCTGGGCAATGCTCGACCAGGCCAAAAGCCTCTTGGCGTCATCTTGCATGAGGGCGTTGAATGTGGGGATAATGATCGTAATGGCTGCCAATAAGGTAAGGATATAACGGAAACTTCCTCCGCCCAGACCCAGATAAAGAGCGGCACCAGAGATCACATACAAAATAAGCACAAACCCGTATATCCCCATCTTTATAAGGATACTGGAGAGAACAGCCGAGAAAGGAGAAGGTGCCTCTGAATGGGCGGGAGGCAGCCAGACATGGATAGGCCAAAGCGCGCTCTTTACACCAAATGCCGCCAGGAAGAGGATGGATATAAACAGGAGATATTCACCGGAGGCCGTGCTTATGAGATCATGGATTTCTCTGATATTCAATGTTCCATAAGTAGAATAGAGTGACATGATCCCGATGAGCATACACATCGAACCGATGATGGACATAACAATATATTTCATGCCAGCGTAAAGGGCGCCGCCGCGGTTGTAGCTGATCAACAAAAAGGCGCTCCAGCTCATTATTTCCCAGAAGATATAAAACGAAACAAAATCCCCGCTCAATACAATCCCCAGCATGGCGGAGTTGCAAAGCAGCATCATCAGGTAATAAAAATCCACACGCTCTTTTCCCTTCATATAACTCAGGGAAAAGATAACGGAAAGAGTGGTAACCGTTTGGATGGCGATGGCAAAGAACCAGGATAAATGATTGATTCTCAGGACAAGGGGCAAATTCATGAAGGAAGCGAAGGCGATTTCTCCCGTTTTTCCATAAGCAAGAAAGATCAGGACGGTTAAAGACACGGATATAAGGACTGCGAGAAAGTCCCTTAACGCGGAGGACGCCTTCCCCAGTATATAAGTAAGGAACGCTCCGCCAAACGCTATTATCAATATCGATTGTATCAGCATCTTTTTACTTCAACGCCTCTTTTATATATCCTATTCGATCCAGGAGTTCCGCTGCGGAAGAATCTAAAATGGAAGTCAAAACCTTTGGATATATTCCGATTCCGATAATCAGTAAAACAAGGATTATCACAGGGATCAGGGCGGAAAGAGGCGCCTCCTTCGCGCGGTCGTCTTTCCGCTCTCCCTTGAAGTATATTGCCTGAATGACCTTGAAGAAATACGCGCCTTCGATCACTGTGCCGGCTAAAACAAGCGCCAGAAATACGATATATAAACCGCTCTGCCTTGCCAGGACTGAATACACGATCATAAACTTGGAGGGAAACCCTATAAAGGGCGGAAGCCCGATCAGTGAAAACGCCCCGATGGTAAAAGCCACGCTGGTCAAAGGCATCTTTTTACCCATCCCCTCGAGAGCGGATATTTTCATGGAACCTGCCCGATAGATCATATAACCGGTAGTGAGAAAAAGCAGGGACTTGGATAAGGCGTGCGTGGTAAATTGAAAGAGTCCGCCGGATATTCCGTACTGCGTTCCTACTCCCATGGCGAAAACAATAAGCCCGATCTGACCCGTGCTCGAATAGGCAAGCATCCTTTTTATATTATCCTGGCTGAATGCGGAAAACTCTCCCACAAGCAGGGTGACAAGCCCTAAAAGCATAAGAAACTGGAGGATATCCGTTGCCCCGAATATCGTGAAAATTACCCTGCACAGGGCGTAAATCCCTATCTTGATGGCGATTCCGGAAAGAATCGCGCTGATGGTCGATGGGGCTGAAGAATGGGCGTCAGGTAACCAGGCGTTCAGGGGAAATATGGCGGATTCCACGCCCATTCCCGTAATAAACAAAACCAGGGGGAAAAACAGTTCCATCGTATGAACGGAATCGATCCGGCTTGCCATATCCGCCATATTGAGGGTTCCGAACTTGCCATAGAGCAGCGCAATCGCGATCAGGATCAGGGAAGAGCCCAGTGAGCCCTGAATCAGGTATTTGGATGCGGATTCAATCCCCGCCTTCTCTCCCGTATATCCCACCAAGGCGTAAGAGGAAATGCAGAGAATCTCGTAAAAAACAAAGAGATTGAAAATGTCTCCCGTCAAAACGATGCCGGTTGCGCCGGTCAAAAGCAGAAGATAAAGGGCGTGATATTTCTGTTCCGCGCCTTGTTTTATATAGTTCAGGGCGTAGATGGAAACAATGAATCCAACGAGGGAGATAACGCAGGAAAACAGAATTCCCAGGGGACCGACATAAAGGTTGATGCCGAAAGGGGGAGGAAAACCTCCCAGAAAAACAATGATCGGATTCTTTATGACCTTCGGCGCGAGAGATAAGGATACGACAAGGTTAAAACCCATAACTAAAGGAGGAATGAATTTTACGATCCTTTTCAGTCCGTAACCCATTAAAGGGATGATAAAAGCGGCGGATAATGGCGCTATTATCAATAGAATCGGATTTACCATTTTTGTTCCTTTATCTTCCTCATATCAAGCGTTCCGTAATGCTGATATAATCTTATCGCCAGGGAAAGCGCCATGGCAAGAACCGCCACTCCGATAACGATAGAGGTAAGGACAAGCGCCTGCGGCGTGGGATCAACCATGGTTTCAGGATTCAGTCCCTTTCTCGAAAATATGGGCGCCGTTCCATTCTTGAGATATCCCATGCAGATTATAAGCAGATTGACGCCCGTATCGACAATACTCAGCCCGATGATTAGTTTGATGAGATTTTTTCTGGTTAAAAGGATATACAGCCCGATGAAGATAAGTCCAAAGGCGCCGATATAAAAAATGTAATTGTTCAGGAAATCCATCAGCTTTCCTCGATCAACGTATCAATGATTCCAGCCATTTCCGCTCCCACTTTCAATCCGATCGCAATGTAAATCAAGGGAATAATTCCCGCGCTGAGGAGGGTATTGGCGACTCCCTTGGGGAGAAAGTTGAAGAGAAAAAATCCGCCCGCCGTGAAGCCCAGTAAACCGATTATGATAAAAGCGATTCCTCCCAGGGATTCTATCGCCACAAAGGAGGATTGGCGTATCCTTTTCTGGGGACATCCCAGGTATCTCAATAGAAATCCCGAGGCGATGATCGCTCCCCCCTGGAAGCCGCCCCCGGGGGTAAGATGTCCATGTAAGAATATATATGCGCCGAACATCAAGATGAAAGGAAATAAAAATCTGCAAGCCGTAGTAAGAATAAGGCTGGGAGGCGTAATCACGCCCCTTGTTTTATTTTGAACCGTCGCCAGTATCGCTCCCAGCCCCAGGGAAGCGAGAAAAAGGATCGTCACTTCCCCGAGCGTGTCAAATCCTCTGTAATTGAGCACAATCGAGGTTACTATGTTCACCGCGCCGGTCTCTTCTATCCCTTTTTCTATGTAGTAATTTCCCACCGCGGTTCCAGGCTTGCCAAAGGGAATCTCGGAAATACATATATAGACGCCCAAAGCCAGGATAATAAGGATAATAAGACTGAAAATCTTTCTCATTCTTGCCTTTCCGTTCTTCTTATGGCAATAACCAGTATAGCTGTCACCAGGGCTGCGCCGATAGACGCCTCCGCCATAGCCACATCAGGCGCTTGCAGAAAATAAAAAAGGATCGCAGCCGCCAGGCTGACCAGGCAGGAGGCGATGGCGGCGCTCAGTAAATCCCTTAACGCGCAGGCTGCTATGGCGCCCGCCAGCATGGTGATCACCAGTGATGTAATGATGATAATCATTTTATATCGTTATCCTGCTCGAATTTACCGCTTTCATCTACCACGCTTTCCCCGCATAGCGGTATTCCCGATTTCTTCGACGCCCTTCCCAGCGCATGGTTGGATATGGGATTCGTTATGAGGATGAACACGGCGATGATCAGGCATTTCCAGAACCACCTGGGCTCCATCATGCCTACTCCGAGAGATGTGAAGAATGCGCCAAAGGTGGTGCATTTGGTGCCTGCCTGGAGACGATTGTACACATCCGGCAACCGAAATATGCCGAAACTTCCCAAAAAGAGAAAAATGGCGCCAATCCCTGTAATGATCAATCCGGCGAGATGCAAATTATATCCCCTTTTCCAGAAATCTTGCTATGGCTACGGAACCCAGGAAAGCCAGCGCTGCGTAAACAAGCGAGACGTCGAGATAAACGCCTCTTTTAAACACATAACCGGCAAGAACAAGAAGCGCGGCGGTTACCGTGGAAAGGGTGTCCAGAGAAACGGCGCGATCACCCGCCGTAGGACCCATGAGCGCCCGCATCAGGCAAAATATTACGCCGCCGGTTATGATCACAAGATAAATTATCTCTATCATTCAAATATGATCCTTAAAATTCTCTCGAATTTCCCGCATATAATCTGCGCCCTCTCTTCCCATCCCTCTCCCTTGACATAGATCCAGTGAATCAGAAGATTATCTCCCTGTATATCGAGGGTAAAAGTTCCGGGAGTCAGGGTAATCGAGTTGGCGAGAATGACCTTCGCAATATCCTGTTTCAGTTTTGTCTTTATGACGACGATCCCGGGTTTAATGGGCATTTTGGGATGAAGGACGCGATACGCCACGTCGAAGTTCGCTTTTATTATCTCAATCAATAAGACAATCAGGTACAGAATCGAATACGCAATTTTCCTGATTCCGGGAGAGGGGAGACCCAATCCCAGATAACCGGCGCTCGTAAATAATGAGACGCCCAGGGAAATGATAACGCCCGCTGCCAGCTTCTGCGGCTCGAGGCTCGATGTAAGGGCAAGCCATACCAGCATGAGCAGAATAAATAAATATATGAAGTTCCTGAATTTTTCCATTCCAGATGATTCTCTTCTCTTACTATCTCTCTTTTCCCCGGGAAAGGATATTGATTTATCTCCAATAAAAGGGAAAAAGAGAATTGAAACAGTAATAAGTGGCTCTATAAATTCCTCAGAAAGAATTTTGTCAAGTGAAAAATAAAATAAAACTTTTTGCTGGGCGCATCTTGACGCCGTTACGAGGAATGCGGGATAAGCCTTGTGGAACAATTTGGATTTTTATAGGGTTTGACCCCCCTTTTCTCCTTAACTTAGCGCCATTCGGGTTTGACCCCGATTTCAGGATGTTTTGGTAACGGCGTCAAGATGCGCCCCTTTTTGCTGATATGATCGGGATTTTTTTTCGAATTGTCTTCCCATGAAAACAATTCTTGACACGCGCAGGGACGCTATCTTAAAAAAACACAAGATTTATGTATGAAACTATTCAGAAAAAGTTTTTAACAGGTTTTTTTCGAGGCGACGTAGCCAAGTGGTAAGGCGGAGGTCTGCAAAACCTCTATGCAGCGGTTCAAATCCGCTCGTCGCCTCCATTTTTCTTGTAAAATATGCCGGAGTGGTGGAATTGGCAGACACAAGGGACTTAAAATCCCTCGATGCTTGCGCGTCGTGCCGGTTCGATTCCGGCCTCCGGCATTTCCCCCATTTTAATCCCTGACCGTTACGCCTTTACAGTTTTTCTCCCATAATTCTCATTTCTCCCATACTTCCCATCCCTCCTATGGCGTTATTATCAGCTCCACAACATCCGCTATATCCACATCGCTATCCTTGTTCACGTCAAAATTTTCCTGCCAGGGTATCCTTCCTAAAAGATAGTCGATGATATTCTGCATGATTGCCTCAACGCGGATGGCGTCGATATCCACATAATCCGGAATGGAGTCAGGATGCGCATACAGGATTTTTTATAGGGTTTGACCCCCGATTTCAGGATGTTTTGGTAACGGCGTCAAGATGCGCCCAAAGCGGGAAATCATCATAAAAGATGTTGACAGAAATCCATTGAAAAAGTAGCGTATAATAATAAAAAGGGAGAGAAAAAATGGCGAAAATTTTTACTATGATAACGGGATTTATGCTGATCGCGAGCCTGGTTTTGGCAGCGAATCCCTGCGCCGTCGGCCCTTCCGGCGAATTCACAACCATAGCCGCGGCCATCGATTCCTGGTGCCCGGGCGGCGCAAACGCCGGGGCAACCGCCCCTTTTGTCATCAACATCGATCCCTCGGTTGAGTATGATGAAGTCCTGACGCTGGATTCCGCAAAAACCACCACACCCAGAGGCGACATTGCCGGCGATCTGATCGTGCAGTCCGCGACGCCCGGAATCCCGGTCGTCGTCAAGTTGCAGTATGATGCCAGAACAGGACAATCCGCGGGGAATTGCGATGGCCTGTGGGCGTACCAGGAAGACCACAACGTCACTTTCAAGGACATTCTCTTCTGCCCATCCGTCCTTGGCGCGCCCATTGACGACGACCTTATCAAATGCGATGAAAACAACATTACATCCGCAACCGTTGACAACGCCATCACTTTTGACAGCTGCCTTTTCACGGATATATATACATCAGGAACATCCACGGCTCCAGCTGTGAAATCCAAGGCTGATCTCCTTGCCATGACGTTTCCCGCGGACATGACCGCCTTTACCCCCGCTGGAAGCATGGGCTCGGGCGACGCCCTTCTGAAGTTCTGGGGCGACGCGTCACCCATCATGGAGAGACAAAACCTCTTCGTCAAGGACTGTGTGTTCTTCACAAAGAACGGGAAATGCCTTGAAGCCGTTTGCGCCGGTTCGACGGAAACGATCACGATCCAGGACAGCCTTTTTGCCATGGGCTCAGAAAGCCCCGTCATTACGGCAAGACCCGTGTCCGCCGCCAGCCAGGTAAACATCCTGGGTACGAGGGAACCTTGCCAGGGAGACCTTACTCAGTGCGCCGCCGTATTGTGCTGTTATGGGGATCCCCTGTATGTATCCGGCGGCGCCTCCCCCCCGATCGGCGATGTGACGATCCGGAATTTCCTGTGTGATATGCCAGACACCGGCAACCCATCCTCCACTGTTCGCCTCATCAACGGCGGCGGTGAAGGCAAGCTGGTGGAAGAATGCATTTTCAGCATTGCCGGAAAACCGGGCAGTATTGTGGATTATCCCATGACAAAAAACAGTGTTTACAACCGCGTGACCTTCCATCGTCCCTGGACGGTTGCGGGCGCTCCTGATGACTTGTTTTACCTGGGCGAGAATGCGGATCCGTACGGCATTATCCTTACGGACTGCGTTATCAGCGGCGCCGGCATTTCGAGCTTCACGGGCTCGTCAGGATTGGATGCCGGCGGATTCCACCTGTACAATTGCGGGATTGCCCATCCCTGGGGCGCGGATGCCATTACCAGCACAGGCGCTCAATGCGTCCTGCATGACTGCGTGATGACCGATCCGGAGTACCTGAGTTATAACCGCAAGCAGGAGACTTTCCTTGACACTTCCAAACTGCATCTGGCTCTTGCCTCGAGCGAGGGCGTGGGCATCGGCGGCGGGGCGCATTATCGGGGACCGGATGCAAGCGACCCGGATCCCTACCATGTATATTATCCAAACATCTTCGATGATTTCGGCGATTGCGAGGCGGACATCTTCAAAGTCGCTTCAGGCCGCAGCAACTGGGGCGATCCGCTCGATGGATATGGACCCGAACCGCCCTCTCCAGATAATGATATTTACTCTGTCCAGGACCAGGTGCGCGGCGTCGCGGGGAATGCCTTGTGGATCCATCACCCGACCGGGAGATTCGAGGCGGGGACGGCTTATCATTTTTATCCTTATCATTCTTGGTGGTTATTCGGAGAACCCTCTGAATTGTCGTTCTACTATAAACTCCCAACCGTCTTTAGTGCTTATCCCCGCCTGGCGATCAGAATTGATCCCAGGCGCCCCCCCTTCACATCCACACAGGGTCAG
>JAFGFK010000239.1 GCA_016931135.1 Candidatus Sumerlaeota bacterium
AATGTCAAACAATACAAAACCCGCGTGGCGTCGCTTCGCAATCTCACGCATGATATCAAGGAAGTCACGCTTGAACTTTTAGAGCCTGATCGTATAGATTTTGTCGCAGGGCAATTCATTCAGTTCGAGGCGCCCGAGTATGAACTGTGCGCCGAACCTGTCTATCGCGCCTATTCGATTTCCTCCAGCCCCATTGATTCCGGAAAAGTGGAGCTGGAAATCCGGCTCGTTCCGAACGGCATCTGCACCACGTACGTGCACAAGTATCTCAAGGAAGGGGATATGGTTACCATCAACGGACCTTATGGCGAGTTCCATTTGCGGGATACGGATGCGGATATTGTTTTCATTGCGGGGGGATCGGGCATGGCGCCGATCAAGGCGATCCTGCTCGATATGGCGGAAAAGGGGAACGATCGAAAGGCGACTTACTTTTTCGGGGCGCGAAGCAAGGGAGACCTTTTCCTGGTTGAGGAAATACATAAGCTGGAGGAGCGTCTTCCCAATTTCCATTTCGTCCCCGCGCTTTCAGAACCCGCTACGGAAGATAACTGGAGTGGAGAAACGGGATTGATCACTACTGTTGTGGATCGCCGCCTCAAAAGCGGGGAAAATATCGAGGGATATCTTTGCGGAAGCCCCGGCATGATCGACGCCTGTATAAAGGTTCTGAAAGAAAAAGGAATTTCCGAGGAGAAAATTTATTACGACAAATTCGCATGAGGATACGACCCATGAAACAATCTCCCGAATTCGACAGAATCCAGAAAGCCATGGCGCCCGGCGTGATATGCCGCGACGGATTTCTGGGAACCGATACGAGACAATTGATCGAAATCCTGATCGATGACGACGCTGATGTGAAAAGGCTGGGAACGACGCATGAAGCCATTGCCGGCCGCATGAGACAATTGAGAGATGAGGGAATGAAAGGGCTTGGTGAATTCGTGAAGGTTCCCCCTCATTTCGAGGCGCGGGTAGATTCGGTGCGGGGAAAACTTCCCTGCCCCTTCGGGCATCCGGGAATCATCCCGAAAACCAATATTACCGTAAGAAACATGGAATCCGGGGGAGAAATCACCTATACGGATATGAACATCCATTTGATCGAGGCGCACGGCTTTTACGAAGGCAGGGGCGCCTGTTTCAGGTTGGAACCCGCAGACCTTCTGAGAATACTACAAGATATTTAATTTTTTGGTGGGATCATAGGGATACGCAAACGCCCCTGTTATTCAGGATGTCAATTCTTACTGTGGGGATTGAATTAATATATGATCCAGCAATTACCGGCAAGGGTAAAATTTCCCGAGGTGCGAAAGTCCATCTCGTTCCACCCGTTCCAGGGGATTGTCACCCATCGGCTGTGAACCAGGCCGTATATGTTACCAGGTTTGTACTTCACGCGGGTTCGCCAGTGATAAATCCGACCCTGGATGAAATCAATAAATGCCTGGTTATAAGTACTACCGGTTATCCCAGTATCCTGCCATGATCCAGTTCGAAAGAGACCGTTTCCGGTAAAAACCTGAGTCAAGCCCTTGACTTCCATCTCCATTTTAACCTTGCCCCTTCCAAACGGCGTTCGCGCCAGGAGCGAAATACGAAATTGATCTGGTTCGTCCGATTTACCAAGATGCGCTATCGGGGTGGCGCCATCCATTTTCAATTGCCTGGGAATCATGGGAATTCCTTTTACCCCGTTTCCATAAAAAAGAAACGCACTGCCTTCTCCTGTTTCTCCATCATTAAAAACCGGCGATCCAACGAGAATTTCCGCATAACCGTCGCCATTCACATCCCCGGCGCATCCCACGCTCCATCCAAATGCCCCGGAATCCACGCTCCCATGATGATACCACAGGGAATACCCGCCTCCTTCGGGTTGGAAACCCCATAGCGCTAGTATCGAACCGCGGTTGCTGCCTTCCGCGCCTTCGCCGTCGGAACAGGGAGATCCGATTATCACAGCGGATTTTCCAATGTTTCTTATATCCCCGGCGCATCCCACGGAGTAACCCAATAGCCCGGCGGCTGGTTCAAAAAAAATTGTAATGTCTCCTCCGCTAAAACTTACCAAACCATTTATGGAGCCGAAATAAAGTTTTGCAACCCCCTCGCCGCTGTTCGCGCCGGGTTCTCCTATCACAAGGTCGCTGTATCCATCGCCGTCCAGGTCGCCCGCGCCCGATACGCTGTAACCGAAATGGGCGTTTTTCGCAGAACCCCGGTCCGTCCATTCGAAAGACGCGTTGAGACCTCCGGCGGAGCCGTAATAAGCCCGCGCTGTTCCTTTTTGTGCATCCCAGTCGTTTCCTGTTGGGGAATAAAAGGGCGCTCCAACCACAACGTCGGAATATCCATCCCTGTTGACATCACCCGCTGATGATACAGAGAATCCAAACAGGGCGTCTCCCTTATCGCCTGTTGCGCTCCAGCTGGAGCTCGCGGAAAGCCCTCCGGATGTTCCATGAAAAACATAAGCCACGCCGTTATCCATCAATGTATTCGAATTATAACCTGGCGCACCCACAATCACATCGCAATAGCCGTCGCCGTTTACATCCCCAGCGGAAGCGACAGAGGTTCCCAGGATGGCGCCTGCCTGACCTCCGGAATACTTCCAATCCGCATACACGGCTATGTCGTTTTCACCAAGCCCGCTCGAGCTTCCATACCACACAAAGGCGCGCCCCTCAAGAGAAAAGCCCGTTGAGGCATGGGGCGCGCCAACAATGATGTCATCGTATCCGTCGCCATTCACATCCCCGGCGCATGCCGCGGAATGTCCAAAGTAAGCGCCGATTTGATTCCCTTCTGCAAACCACCCGGCGCTTGGGGGTAATCCTGTATAGTAACCATACCAAACCAAAACCACGCCCTCATCCTGTTCTCCATTATCGTAATAGGGAGCGCCCACGATCACGTCAGCATATCCGTCGCCGTTCACGTCCCCAGCCGTAGCGACAGAAACTCCCAAGTTGCTTCCCGCCTGGTTGGATTGAACGCCCCAATCCGGCTCATTGTCATTGAGCCTTCCGGGGCCGCCGTAATACACATAGGCATAACCTTCTGATGCAATTTGATCTTCTCCCGTACCAATCTTTGCCTCATAAGGCGCGCCTACGATCACATCGGAATATCCGTCGCCGTTCACATCCCCAGCGGTTGCAACAGAATATCCAAAGTAGGCGTTCTTGGGGGGATTGGTCATGGTGGGACCGACTTCCCATGCGGGTTCGTCCGATGGTCCCTGCGCGGATCCAAGATAAATAAAAGCCTTTCCCATATCGGTCTGTAATCCCCTCCTTTCCCCGGGCATGCCAACAATCACATCGGAATATCCGTCGCCATTCACATCGCCAGCGCATGCCACGGAATCTCCATAACGGGGATTGGCGTCATCAGTCTCGGGGGTGTATTCCCATGCCGCAGAAGTATTCAAACCATCCGCTTTTCCATAATAAATGAAGGCTCTTCCATGCGCCCATTGATATTCTCCCTTATGATTCGGCGCGCCAACGATCACATCGCCATAACCATCTCCATTCACATCGCCCGCAGATGCCACGCTGAAGCCGAAATGGGCGGGTTGTCCATAGCATTGGGCAAACCAATCGGGGATGACAGATAATCCCTCTTCGCTTCCAAAATGAACATAGGCGGCGCCTACCTTGTATTCTTCATACCAATACTCGGGGCATCCAATAATCACATCATCAAACCCATCGGCATTCACATCGCCCGCTGATGCCACACACTGCCCAAAACACTCAACAGCTTCTTCTGAAGGTTCCGCGCTCCACGATGGGATTTCCGACAAGCCCCCGGAAGAGCCATGGAAAACAAGAGCCGCTCCCTGGCTTTTGTATATATCGCCCCCATACGGAACCCCAACAATGAGATCGGAGTAACCATCGCCATTCACATCGCCGGCGCAAGCAACCGAATGTCCAAATATGTCGTTTTCCAAAGCCCCGATTTTCACCCAATCCGGCGTTTCCTTAAGCCCTAGGGAAGAACCGTAAAAAACCTGGACGCTTCCCGTATTATCGTTCCAGGTCACTTTATCCCAATCCGGAATCCCGATGGCGACATCCCAGAACCCGTCGCCATTCACATCGCCAGCCGTGGAAACGGATTTACCATAGGCAGACCAGGCCTGGTTCGACTCCCCTTTCCACGCGGGGTATTGCGACAAGCCGGATGGATAGCCGTAATAGAGAAACGCCGCGCCTTCTCTCGTATCTCCATTATCAAAGAAAGGGGCCCCCACGATGACATCGGAATAACCATCGCCATTCACATCGCCAGCGGTTCCCACAGACCAGCCCAATCCATCAAAATCCTGTTCCAGGTAAAGAATCTTATCCGGTACCGTTGAGGGGGCATAAATCAGGTTTTTCACGGAAACGGGAAAAACTGCGCCTTTGGCGTTAATTAAAATTTCCACACTTTCTTTTTCGAGTTCCCAATCAAGGGAAAGGGGCGTTCCCTTCTTGTCAAATGCCTGAAATTCGCCATAAATAACAACGGGTTTATTGTCTTTAAGGAACTCGACGCTGTTGCCGATTTTTCTCGGCGTTAAACCACCCTTGATGGAAATATTCAGGGAAAGAGGCGAAAAGCCCGAAACATTTTTTTCCATAACAATCTCCTGGTGAATCCCGGATTCATCATTAAGAAATTTCTCCACGATTTCCCGGCGTTTCCGAAAAAGGACATTTTCATGGATTGTCGTGGTGGCGGCGGTATCCTCTGACACAATGCCCAGTTCCAGGATCCAGCAGGGTTTTGGATCGGTTCGCCTTATGATCTTGATGGAGTTCGGGAAAAAATAGACGCGAAGACCCTGTGCGCGATTCGCCATGTGATAAGCGCACGAAGAACCGGGGATTTGGCATCGCCTTTGAAAACTCGCTTTATATTCCATCTTTTGAATCGCATGAGAAGCTTCGCCGAACCAGTTTGAATTCATAAGTTCCGGGGGATTTTCCTGATCGCTTTTGACTTCCCCGCAAGCAATCATGATGCATAAAAACAAGATTGTCATAAAGGAAACCATTTTTATCAAGGATTTCATTTCCCGCTCCTTTGCAGGTCAAAATAACATTCCCCAAAACCTTCAGCCGGCTAAAAATTGTATAACGGTCAAGAGGAAAAATTTTTCTCTATCTCCGCATTAATACATGATCCACCCTTCCCCTGTAAGGGATTAACTCTTGATTTCCAGTTCCATGCGAACCTTGCTGCGCCCAAAAATGGAAAGTATCTTCTTGGGAAGGGAAGAGGGCGTTTTTATGGATCGTAATCGAACTGGGACCATCGCAACCGGCAACGCTGACATCCAGAATCCAATCGGGATTCAGATCGGTTCGCCGTATGATCTTGACAGAATTCCGGAAAAAATAAGCGCGAAGATTTTGGGCGCGGTTTGCAATATGATAAGCGCCAGGCAATCCTGGGATCGCGCACATATTTTGAAAACTCGCCTCATACTCCATATCGCGAATCGCCTCAGATGCCGCAGCAAACCAATTCTTGTCTCTTTCCCCTGTTTCTGCGGATTTTGTCTCATAATGCCCCCCAAAAACTACGAGATAAATAAATAAAGCGGATAAAACCCGGACGATTCCCGCAAAGCCTTTCACGTTCTTCCCCTTTGAATTTAAAAATGAAACTCCCACAACAACTATTCCAGATTTTAAGTTATCCACTTTATATATTCAAAATCGTCAAGGAAAACAAATAAATCCCCGCTCAAGGGGCGCATCTCCCGAATTCGTGAGAAGGTTGACCAAACAAGGCGTCAAACCCGAATGCCACAAGCTTAAGGGAATCGTTTCTTACGTTTTTTAACTCCGCCCGTAGTGAAGCTGGGGGTCAGCCCCTATATTAATATATATTTATCTTTTTACTGATTCGAAAGCAAATATTTTTCAGCGATTTATCTTCCCTGACTTTTTTGATCTGGGCATGAACGCCCACCTGCTGTTTTAAACCCATAAAGGTCGTTATCTCCCCTATCGTCCAGGGCAGATGTTCATGCAAAAGATAGGCAAGCGCCTTTCTCGCTCTTCCCGCTTCGCTTCTGGAGTGAATCCGATTCATCAATAAATTCCGGGATATATTAAAATGTTCGGCAATAAGCGTAATGATCTGTTCCGCCTTAACGTTCAGATCGCTTCTTCCATCATTCTCGGTTCCGCCTTTGGTATTTTTCGCCCTGCCCGACTTTTTCTCATAAAGATCCTTTCGTTTCCGTATGCGCCTGGCAAAAGATTCGCTGCCTATATATCTTTGTTGAATGATTTCTAACTTGATTTCACCCTCTAATCCCTCCCGGACGAATTTCGCATACTTTTTTCTTTCGCCCTGGAACCATCTGAGCGTTTCGCTTGTATAAAGATAATCAGGCTCTCCCCCCTTTACATAGAATCGCAGGCTCGAGCCCTCATAATTTTCAGGGTTCGTATTCCTTGATACGCTTGCCGGATTCAGGTGAATATACCGTGAAACGGCAAGGAAATAATCCGTCTTCTCCACGATCAAACTTTTAAAACGCCCCTGAAACAAATGGCCCTGCCGCTGATGTCTTTTATTATAATAAACCGTATAAGCGGTGAGAAGCCGATGCATGAGATGGGAAAGCCCCTTCGTTTTCGGACTTTCCAGAAGGAGGTGAAAATGTGTGGGCATCAAACACCAGGCATGAACCCGGAAATCGTAAATATTGGTGAATTTGGCGAGATAATAAAGGAACTTCGCGCGATCCCTCGCATCATGAAAAAGCGTTTCGCCTGAAAGAGTTCTGGAAAACGCGTGAAAAATGGAGTAAGGTAAGTCTATTCTTTTTGGTCGAGCCATAAATGCGTTTATCGTGGATAAGTAAACTTGAAGTCAAGATAAATATATATTAATATAGGGGCTGACCCCAGTTTTTTCCAGTTGACTTTGCGTATTCAAATTTAATATGAAAGTTACGGATAATATCCACAAAGCAGGGAAGTCTTTTCAAAAAAGGCTTGGGCTTGTATATGAAGAAGAAGCCGGAAAACATAACTTCATCGGAACAAAATAAACCCTTCTCTCCCGTACTGAAGAAAAACGCGGAGGCGAAAAGGGAACTGA
>JAFGFK010000240.1 GCA_016931135.1 Candidatus Sumerlaeota bacterium
CCCTCGTAATTTTTACGCTGCGTATCGGATGTGAGGATTGTCCAGTTATTCGTATCCTCCAGGCGCGCATAAGAGAGTTCCCAGTAGTCGAAGTTGAAATCCGTGGCAAAACCGCTTATATCGATCTTGCCCGGATTGGTGAGGGTTCCCTGTGGCTTTGTGATATCCGCAACAGGCGGCGTAGTATCGTGACCGAATGCGGTGAGATAAAAGTTGTCCAGATCATAAGGATGCAGACCTGTTATAACGAGGGAATTCGCCAGGGCAGGTTCTCCGTAATCTCCATAAAGCAACATTCCGTGATCATCGGTGAAATCGAAAAGAATCTGATCCATCTGGGGATTCAGTATCCAGGAACGGTAACATAAATAAATAACATTGCCTTCTCCGGTAATGATGGGGGTGCGGGCAACGCTTCCCCCTGTGGGAGAACGCCGTATCATCCCGCCTGTAATTCCATCAATTGCCACGATGGCGTCGTTTACCTGGGTCCATGAAAGGGAGGCGTAAACGATGCCATTGGCATAAGATACGCCGGAGATTCTGGAACTGCTCCACTCTTCACCCTGTTTAAGCCACTGCCAGAGTCCTTTCCCGTTATCGGCGCGAAGGCAGACGATGCGGGCGTCGCCTTCCACATGGACATTCGTATCGACGAAGAATAATTTTCCATCCGCTGCGACCAAGGCGCGCCCGAGTTCCCAGAATTCGAGTCCCTGCGCGGAGTTGGTTGTCCATGCATCCGAGCCGTCCGTAAGATTCACGGCGTACACATTGCGGGTATCCTGAAAATAGACCCTGTTATCGTAAATGCAGGGAGGATTGGGTCTATTGGGAAACCAATCGTCCGAGATCATGCGATCGAGGGCGGGATAATTCCAGAGGGGAAAGCCTGAGGTTGCGTTATAGGCATAAAGAACCCCGTCGGCATTTTGCAGGAAGGGTTTATACATTACCGGAACAACCAGGATATCATCCTTTACAGCAGGAGGGGACGCCCACCGCTCCTCGAAATGTTTTTCCCAGGCGACCGAGCCATTGGAGAGGCGCAAAGCCCAGAGCGAAGAGGCGTAAGGATCGTCTTCAGATTCCCTGGAATCCCAGGACACGACATAAACCTTGTCGCCCGCGATTTGGGGAGAGCCCACCACGATTCCGCCGGTTTCAAACTGCCAGGCAATGGAGCCGTCGTTGTTTCTGACGCACCAGACTTTCAGATTCTCGGTGGATTGCGGGAACAGGGTATCATAATCCCGAAATGCGCCCACCACGCTGTAAGTTCCATCGGAGACAATGGGAGAAAGCCCGCCGTTCATCCAGGGGCAAAGAGTGGCATGCCATTTGATCTCAAGGGGAAGTTCGGGCGCCTCGCTCGTGAAGCCCGTGTGTTGGAGATCATGCTGGTAAGCGTTCCAGGTATCGCTGTAAACGGATAAGCCGGGTATCAATAGTATAGACAGAATCCAGAAAAGGGAAATGAGGAAAAAGCGCGCATTCCTATTCATTTTACTTAGAAAAAATCCCATGATATTTTTACCCCCAGACAAAACTCGATGGAGAATAACCCAAATCAAGATATAAAATCAAGTTGAAAACACGCGCAATCATGGGATTGGGCGCACATCATTTTTCTTGGCGAAGAAAGGACAAAGGAAACGGGGTCAAACCCTTAGAGCATTTCCTTGCGTTTTTCGAGATAATAGAGATAGTTCTCGAAAGAGACATCCGGGGGGACGCGGTGGTCAACGGAAGGGATATATCCGCCCTGTTCGATCAGGGGCTGGATGCGTTCCAGTTCGCGGTCAATGGCTTCCTTCCCCTGAATGAGGGCGATCTTATTGACGCCGCCGAAGAGGAGTAAATCGCGTCCGTAGGTTTCGCGGAGTTTCACGGCGTCGGTATGAGCCGCCTCGAGCGGGAACATGCAGTTGATGCCGGCGTCAAGCCAGCCGGGAACCAGAAGGTCGATTTTTCCATCGCAGTCAAGGATATTCACGTCAATGCCGTATTCTTTCAGGCGATCCGTTATTTTCTTATAACGCGGGACCATGAGTTCCTCGAAAAGTTTCGGGGACATGAGGGGTCCGTGGTTGTAACACATATCCTCCCACCACCATGCGACATCGACATCGAGCCCGGGCAGGGCTTTGTCTATGAGATACAGGGTCATTTGCATGAGGTGCTCCATCATTTCCTCAACCCAGTCTTTATCGGACATAAGGGTGATGGAGAAGTTTTCCACGCCCATCCAGTTGCGAAGATTACCATAGAGGGAGCCGGCGTGGATGCGAACGGGAAATCCTGCTGCGTGGGCGTCTTCCACGGTTTTTTTGACATCCCCGATGCGTGCGGGATTTGTATAATCGAGGCGTTCTTCTTTCCATCTTTGCCAGTCTTCACGCGTTTCGAGCCCGAATTTGATATAATGGGGAATGGAGGCTGAGGATTTATGAACCTCGCAGATGACGCCTTCGCCATCCTGATAAATGACGTGTTCGCCCTTTTCCTCGAGGACTTTATATTCGAACCAGGGAAAGAGCCCGGTGTTGAGAGGAATTGTTACGATACGCGCTTCGCCTTCGAGCCCGAGGTAGGTTTCAAGTTCCCAGTCATTGGTGACGTTTTTGGGGAGTCCCTCGTTATGCCATCGCTGGATAGTTTCCTGCCAGTAGCCGAAGTCCATATTGGGGAGGCGATCGGGTTTCTGCCAGTGTAGAACCTTGTTGAAACGTTCGCGAACCGTCATTTCCTTCTTATCCATTTTGATATCCTCAAAGCCTTTCATCAAGTCAAACGCGCCAAAACGATGCGCGTAAAAAGATAAGATGTGTTTATGAGAAAGAAAATAAAATGTAAAGACAAATCTGAAAAGGATGTCCTTTACAATATTTTTGAAAGTGAGAATATTATGAAGACGATTAAAAAAACCGGGTTATTCCTCTCCCTGTTTCTAGTTCTTTTTATTTTACCCACAGATTCTGATACAATGGAAGAATTTGAGAAGGAATTTACAGAAGCAGCGTCTAAAGTGAAGTTCATCATGCCGATCGATTTCGGCGTAAATTGTTTTATGAACAATTATGCAACAAAAGAGGAACGAGAAACTTACGATCGAGCGATGAAACCGCTGATGGAAAGGGATTACGCCACATCGGATGTCATAAGGCTTTTGCGTCATGAAAGTCCCCAGGTTCGGAGCCTTGCAGCCCTGACGCTGATTAAAAGACGTAATCCACGGCTGCTGCCGTATATTGCAGAACTATTGACAGACAACCGTTTTGCATTTCGCATTCCCTATCAGGAAACATGCAGTACCTTCTGGCCTAAGGATGAAATGCCACCTCTTCGGGAGGAAACGGTTTCGCAAATTGCCAGCGCTTGTATAGATGAATATCTAAGGGCATCCAATGGGGTTCCCTCTTTCATTTTTCAATCAATAGATCCGAAGACCTTCGAACATTACTGGAAGGAAAGAAAAGATCGTTTTTTCAACCTGGGATGGTTCATGGCAGATTATCCCAAATTATATCACCGGTTGCATACTCAATCCAAAGAAATGGATAAGGTAAGGGAACAGGTTTTATCCATAAAAAAGGCGATGGAAAAACTCCCGCCGTTATATCGGGAATGGTATCTTATATATCTATCCCAATACGACAAAACAGGGAGAATAAAAATTGCGACAGATGCGGAGTTAAAAGAATGGATGATGACAATAGGTAGAGAATCGATTATATCATTTCTAAGAACGAATTCCATTCCTGTGGATGACCCGGATTGTTCTAATCTAGACAAGTTACACATTCAAGGGATAGAAGATCTAATTTTAAAGAATTCCACTCTATTATTGGAAAAGGAAGACGCGTATTTTCTCCTGGAGGAAGCTGGAAAGAAAGAATATCCATATATGGCAATATGGTGGTATATTGGAGCGGCGCAGTTGTTACCGGAAAGATCCGGGATCATTCTAAAGAAACTCCTGGATGAAATGAAAGGAACCAGATTTGCCGGGGAAATTGCCTATCATCTATTTCGCCTGGAAAGGTCGCATAAAATCATCTACCTCCGGGATTGGTTCTATAATAGCAGTGAAGACAACAGGTCGCTTTTTCTTTATCTTCTAAATAATAATGATCTGCCAGAAAAACAAAGCATGATACTGTCATTGGTGAAACACGACAGATTTGACGTCCTTACGTGGTTTGAGGTATCCACAATAGTACAAATCGGGGAAAAATATGGAATATAGTAGTATTGTGACAATTCTTCGCATTTCCAAACAGATAATAGCTCTATTCAAAGATTTAAGAACATTACTTACTCCATACAAATACAGTCTTTTTCGATTTTTGTTTGAAAGTAATATCAAAATGGTCAAAAACATCATGTCTTCCCAAGAGGAAAGGAACGCTTTCAATCTGAGACCAGGCAAGGGTGCAATCGAATTTATATTTTTCAATCATCATTGATATCCTGGCAAATCTGACGGCAATCACTCCTCCAATTCCGCCGATTTCGTTAACCTCTGAGGCGTTTTTTTCCAATCCCAGAAATTTACCAATCTTATAGGGAACCAGAGTGTAGTCCGCTCCCGAATCGATATAAAAATATTCAGCAATCCATTCATTTTGATTACGAAGCAGATAAACTTTTGCAACCGGTCTGAATATGACTTCCCCGGTTCGAAGTTGTTCCTTTCTATAGTCGAATTCGATCATATTCATTCACTTAAGATTGACAAAAAAAATAAAGGTTTCTCCATGAGGAACTTTCCAAAGTACAACTTCTTTATCCGGATGCTTTTTCCTGGCATCAGCATAGGCAATACCAGGGTCATCATGGGAGCATACGACTTGCTTGTCAACGATGGAGACATACTTGTCTTCGTATTCGCTTAAATCGGCTTTAGTGAACCACCTGAAGGTTTCATCCATCAAGGATCCCTCCATAATCATTTCAATTTGCGTAAACTTTCTATTCTGAAGTTTTATAACGTTTTTTCTCTCAACGTCAATAAAGATAGTAACAAAAATAATTGTTCTATGTCAAGAGCCGAAAAATATGTTTCGATCAATTATAAAGGGAATTTGTTACTTGAGGCTGGCGTTGTAATCGTCGACGATTTTGCCGATTATGCGGATGCGTTCGAGGTCGCCGCACGAGGCGATTTCATCGGAGATGCCGAGAACAAGCCGGGGGGCGAAAAGCTCGATTACCTTTTTCGCCTGTTCCACGAGCCTTTCCACGGGATGAACGTCATTGAACAGTGTTGCGGCGATGCCGTCGAGGAGAAACATTTTGTCGCCGAGGGCTTCGCGGACTTCCTCGAGTTCGACATCGCCCTGGGGTTTGGGGGTGATCGCCTCGATGCCATCGAGCCCGGTTTCCTTCGCATAAGGGAGGAGGGGTTTTGTATCGCCATCCCAATGGGCATGAACGAATTTTTGCGCCTTGTGAAGGAGTTCGGATCTTCTCTGATAAACGGGAAGAACGTATTTCACAAACAGTGAAGGGGAAAGCGTAGAGGCGTGAACGTTATCGCCAAAGTTGACGATCTTCACGGGGGAATTGTTGATCACATCGATCAGCCATTCGTGGCTTTGTTCCAGGATTTGAAAATAGCGCTGGAGGGCGTCGGGATAGGTATAGAGGGCTTCCACGGCGTATTCAACGCCCATGATGTCGATGTAGAGATGCTGAACATTGACGCGTGGCATAAAGATGGTAGGGGCGCCGAGGTCTCCCCAGACATTCCGAATTGATTTGAAAACAGCGGGATCGAATACCCAGGAGCAGCGTTCTTCCGCCCATGCGAGGACTTCGAGTTCCTCCTGAGAGGAAACCCATCTTTTTTTCGTGATGTAAAACCAGCTGGAAGGAGAAGATTCCGTGATGGACGTCGCTTTTCCGATGGGTGTTTCCATGATGTGTTCGGTTTGCGTTTCAGAAATTTTGTTATCGTAGAATTTGACGCGGGAATCCTCGATTTTTTTGAAGCATTCGTTGTATTCATAGATGCGCGCGGAGCAACCGAGGGATCGGTAGATTTCAGGAAGGCTCATTCCCTGGTAGGGTTCAGGGATTTTCTGCTGTTCGAAGAGTTTATCCTGGAGCCAGCACCCGATGCGAGGCTGCCAGATGATTTTTCCCCGTGATTTTCCCCTGACAACGGCGAGGTGCAGGTGTTCGAGGTTTGTCAACCTGTGATCGGTGGATCGCATCTCCATCTTTTTTCATCCTTTGATCGCGCCGGCGGTAAGACCGGCCTGGATTTTCTTTTGAAACACGGAATAAAGAATCACCGTGGGGATGACGACGATGGTAAGTCCGGCGAAAAGCGCGCCCCAATCGGCCTGATACTTGAGTGTCATGGCGAGGTTGGCGATTCCGAGGGGAAGGGTATGAAGGCTATCGGAACTGATCAGGATGAGGGCGAGGGGATATTCATTCCAGAGCCCGATGAAGACAAAGATGCCGGCGGTAACCAGCCCCGGCTTTACAAGGGGCAGCATGATGCGAAAGTAAACGCCGAAGGGGGAACATCCATCGATGAGAGCGGCTTCGGAGAGTTCGCGGGGTATGGTGCGGAAAAAGCCGCGGAGAACGAAAATGGTAAAGGAGAGGGAATAGGCGACGTACACGATGACGAGTCCGGTTCGGGTGTTGAGGAGACTGAGGTTCTGCATGAGGATAAAGAGGGGAACGACGACCATGAACACGGGGAGCGCCATGCCGCTGATGAAGAGGTAAAAGATCAGGCGGTTTCCGGGGAAATCAAAGCGGGCAAGGACATAGGCGGCTTTCGCGGATATGAAAAGGATGAGAAACAGGGCGATGATGTCAACGATGGCTGAATTCAGGAATTTATATCCCAGTTCGGCTTTGACCCATGCGTTATAGAAATTGACCCAGTTCAATTTTTCCGGAAGCGCCCAGGGATTCTTGAAGATGCTCCAGGAATCCTTGAGGGATGTGGAAACGAGCC
>JAFGFK010000241.1 GCA_016931135.1 Candidatus Sumerlaeota bacterium
CCGTTTCAATACGTCATGTCAAGTGTGACATGACACTAGTTCGTTCCGATGATCTAATGTCATGTTTTTAATAAAGGACAATACTGTATTGACTTTTGACTTAAGGGGACCGCTATGGCTAAGGAGAAACTTTTGGAATGAAGTAAAATAATTGTAAATATTCCCATGTCCCAATATTCGATTAATTTCACGCCTGTTGTCGATAAGGATTTGAACCATTGCTTCAAATTGATTATCGATCTCGATCCATTGCCTCTGCGCTATATCATCAAACTGAAGAAAACGCATCATGATATATCAATTCCCGTTCAAAAAGGGTGAACTTTATCTGACGTAATTGGAATGCGGGGTGTGCATACATATAATGGAATAGCCCTTGATGAGTTCCTTGACTCCGAAGTGAAAATCATAGGTTACGTCAAATCCTTTTGATCTCAGACGAGCATAAGAGACTTCGTAATCGCGTTTGTCCGGATCGCTGCCGAATTCGGCGAAATGGATATAGTAATCCTGGTATTTCAAGATAATTTCGGTTAATTCTTTTTTTGATATATTGAGTTTTTCCGATCCCAGATTGAATATCTGTCCTTTCATCCGGTCGAAATTATCAATGGCGAAGCAAATCGCCCTGGCAAAGTCCCTGACATGAACGAAGGTTCGTCTGGCGTTACCTTCATAGACGACCAGGCTGCGCGCCTTGACCGCCTGATAGGTGAAATCATTGACAAGAAGGTCAAGTCGCATTCGGGGCGAAAGACCGAAGGCGGTTGCAGGGCGAAATACCACGAAATTCTCAGATGCGGTGACGATCTTTTCCGCTTCATACTTGGTTATCGCATAATGGCTCAAGGGATGGATGGGCGAATCTTCCGTACACAGGCTATCCTGATATCCATAAATGCTTGTTGTGGAGGGGAATATGATGGGTGCGCCTTTTCTGCTGCGATTGACGTTTCTTGTTCCTTCGACATTGACCGCTTCCGCCCTTGTCGGATCAATCTGGCAAGCCGGCGCGCCGACAATGGCGCATAGATGAACAACAACATCAACCTGATTCATAGCCTTTTGGACATCGTTTTCATTCGTGATGTCTCCCTTGATAAACTCAAAGCGATCGTTTATAAAGTGATCCAGCAGGACGCATTGTCCATATTTAAGGTTATCGAAAACGCGAACATGGAAACCTTTTTCCAGTAACATGGGAACGAGAACGCAACCGATATAACCTGCGCCGCCTGTAACGAGAACTCTGGTCATTTCACTTCTCCTGAAAATTTCGCGATCAGATCGCAAATATAATGAATGTCATCTTCCTTCAGTTTTGAATAAAGGGGAAGAGAGAGAACCTTTTTTTCGAGATTTTCCGCGACCGGGAAGGTTTCGTCGCCATAATCGCCGTAAACAGGTTGATGGATCAGCAACGGGAAGGCGATTCTTGTGTCAACGCCATGCCTTTTAAGAAAAAAAACAAGTTCATCTCTGCGATCAACGAGAATGATCAAAAGGAAAAAACTGTTAACGGCTTTTTCCAGAGTGCGAGGAAATTCGCACAATCCTTGAAGGCGTTGTTTATAAATGGAAATGAGTTTTTTTCTCCTGGCAAGGGTGTCTTCAAATCGTTCGATCTGTTTTTGCCCGAATGCTGCGATAATATCCATCATTCGATAATTGGCGCCCAGATACGCGTGAAAATATTTTTTATCCGTTTCCCCCTGATTTCTTATAGCCCTTGCGATTTCATCAAGACGATCGTCATCAGTAAAAAGCATGCCGCCTTCAATAGTCGTCAAAATCTTGGCGGCGTGGAAGCTTGTCGTATTTATAATCCCATGGGAGCAACATTTTTTGCCGTCAAAGGAGGCGCCGAGAGACTGCGCGCCATCCACGATAAGAGAGAGATTATGTTTACGCGTTATCCTGATGAGATTTTCATAATCAGCCGGATTCCCGCCCAAATCCACGGATATTACGGCTTTGGTTTTCGGGGAGATTTTGCCTTCAACGGATTCGGGATTCAGATTCAGGGTTTCGTCAATATCGGCGAATACCGGTTTGCCATAGTTCAGCCTGACGATATTCGCAGTTGCGATATACGTCATGACAGGAACGATAACTTCATCCCCGTAACCGATATTCAGGCATTTCAAAGCCACGTCCAGGGCCGCCGTGCCATTATTTACCGCTATAGCATGCCTGACATGGAGATATTTCTCCAGGGATTCCTCGAACTTCCTTGTTTCCTTACCCATGGTAAACCATCCGGAAGCCAGCACCTTCTGAACGTTCTGAACGTCTTCCTCCTGAATGTCAGGAATCGCCCACGGAATGGTTCTCGCGATTTTCGTATCCGTCATTATCTTCCCTTCGTAGCTGCCTTAAATAAATAATATATATAAAGACATATATAGGTTTATAAATATAACGCAAAATACGTAATTTTAAAAACATAAAAAACTCAAGCAAAAAAACCGCTCTCTTTTCAATTCTGAATAGGGTTATGATTTCAATCCTTTAAGTATGCCTTTAGCCTCCCCGGGGAGGATGATGAGAGAAAATAGCCCTATCATGAGGATTTTCAAGGCGGAAAATGGCAGAAAAGACAGAGAATATCCCTTCAACCATGCAAAAAGAGCCACAAAAAGGGCGAAAACGAGAAAACGCGAGACAGTCAATCGCAGAGGTATCAATCTTGATTTCGTGAAAATTCTGACCAGGATTATATTTAGAATAAACATGATAAAATAGGAAGCGACGGTAGTATAGGCGCCAGCCACGTAGCCATAACGGGGAATATAGACCGCGTTCAGAATGATATTGCATACTCCTGAAAAAAGAACCACAAAAGAGACAAAAACGGTTTTTTTCTCATATCCGAAGAATACGCTATGGATATTGCTCATTTCAAAGAAGATATAACCTGTAACGACAATCGGAACGATCGAAAGGGCTTCATGGAATTTCTTATCGGAAAGGACAAGCACCATTTCTCTGGCGAAAAAGACCATTCCAAGAGCCGTGATAAGAATCAGGGAAAAGGTTTTTTTAATCAAATCGTCAAGCCTTTTGTATTCCCCGTTATCCTGAAACTTGAAGAAATCCGGAAGCGTTGCGGTTCTCAGGGCTGTAGATAATAAAAGAATCAGCATACCGACATTATATCCCATGCTGTAAAGCCCTGCCGAAGATGTATCGACTATTTTGTTGATCATAATTCTATCAAACTGAGACAAAATAACACCGCTCAAGGCATAAGGGATAAGCGGGAAGGAATAGTTGACAATGTACTTCAGATGTTCCGGATTAAAAATGAATGTGATCTGTTTATGAATCCTTCGCGAGATTACGATACTGATAAAAAGCCCGGTTAATAAGGATGCCCAGATCTGTCCCATGTATCGGTTTTCCTTCATCAGCAAGATGATGGGAACAGCGATGATGAAACCCGAGTATCCTTTGATGATGCTCAGGATGGAAGCCTCCCTGCTCTTCTTGCGGGGGATGAGAATCTGATAATAGATATTATATATTATAAAGAACAGACTGATTACAATCATATATTTCAAGAGATGTGGGGGAAGATTGATAATTTGAGAGATTTGATCTTTGAAAAGAAGGGAAATAAGGGACATGATACTGAAGATTACCCCGACAACAATCATCGAAGTTCCCAGGAATTCCTTGTAATTGTCTTTATTCTCGTAATAATACCTTCCTATGGAGGTGTGCGCATTTAAAGAAAGGATAATCGTTATGATGCCAATATAGGCATTGAAAACCGAAACAACGCCATAATCGGATTGCGAGAAAAGACGGGAATAAACAGGAATGGAAATAAAACCAATGGCATTGACCGCTATTCCAGCGCTGAGATAATTCTTGGCATGGCTCAAGGTATGAAAAATATCGCTTTTCTTCAGATTTTCCCAGAAACTTCTTTTCATGGTGCGCTTGAACTGTCCATCCTTTTGAAAATCATCTTCCGGAGCGCGTCCTTTCTGATTTTGATTCATCTATGATCCGATTGATTTCCTCTATGACTCTTGCAGCGCATTCCCCATCCAGAAATCCCAGTCTTTTTTCAAGAAACTTTTCCCTTTTGGGTAGAAATATACTCCTGTAATCCAAGCTCAGAGCCTTTTTAACATTCCTCACCAGATTCTCGGAATCAGTCGCCTTCAGCTCGACTTCTCCATTGAAATAATCGAAGAGGCGAATCCGATTGGATGGATTTACAAGAACAATCGGCACGCCAAAAACAACCGCCTCGAGAGAGGAATAAGAGGATACGGAAACCTGAACATCTGTAATGGGAAACAGCTCATGAAGCCTTTTATCCTGAATGATCTGAATTATCCCTGGCGGAACCTTTTCGAATATCCGGTGATACTGCTCCGGTTCCTCCCGAGGATGAACCTTCACAATAAAATAATGTTCCGGAAGGTTTTTTACCAGTTCCAAATACAATGTCTGAATCAGGAGGGATGATTCGTTACCGATTATCCTCTTCAAATCCTGAGTGCATATCAGGATAACCTTTTTCCCAGGGGGAATCCCAAGGGCGCTGCGGAGAGGGGAATGATCCCCGGATTCCGCATGTTTCAGGACTTCATCGAAAACCGGGTTGCCGGTTATCCGAATGTGATCATAAATGGGCGTTCCCTTATAAAAATCCCGGAAATATTCCCCCCATAAAAAAAGCCACCCACGGGGATATTCGTTCCCATAGACGAATTGGATCGGGTCAAGAGGAATTCTTAGAATGTATTGCTTCAAAACGTTTTTGATTTTGGTTTTGAAAGAATGCCTTTTCCTGAAAAGGACAAAATCAATAAACGACGGTTGAATAGTAAAAACGTTGACTTTCCTTTTACGCGCCCAGGAATCAACCAGCTTGGAGGAATAGGCAATATCCGTCGCCTGGATGATTCCATCCGGTTTGATGCGATCCAGGGCTGTAAAAACACGCCTCTGATATTCCCAATACCTGGGGAAACGGGAAATATCCCATTTCTTACAAGGGGGAATGTCCTCTCTCACGAACATAAAATAATAGGAAAAATAAGGGAGCATATCCTGGATGGATATCTCGCATGCCTCATCGAACATCGCCTGAATGGTTTTTTTCTGCGCATTCCGCTTGTTCAATTGATAAAAGCGGGGATCCTGGGAATCAAAATAGACAGTATGCCAATCAGGGCGTTTTCTCAGTATGCTTTCATAGAGGGGATTGGTAAGATAATAATAGCTGGGAATAAACAGAAGTTTTCTTTTCATTGATTGTATATTTCTTTTTTAAGAGCCTTTATCCGCTTGAGATTTTCCTTGAACAAACGGTCGATTTTCTCCTTATCCTTCACGCTGAGATCGAGCTGTTTGCAGTTCTGGTTGATTTTTGCCACCTCGGTACGCCTATCAAGATATTCCAC
>JAFGFK010000242.1 GCA_016931135.1 Candidatus Sumerlaeota bacterium
AGGGCTTCCCGAACCGTGCCGCTGGTATCCAAGGTATGCAACATCGCCATGGCAAAGATCGCCACCCGGCTCATGCTCGGCAGGAAAATTTCCGATCTGGGGCTTGCAAATCCGCCGATGAAACATTTCGGCGTAAAAGAAGCCGTGTTTCCATTCAACATGTTTCCCGAAGTTGACCCGCTTCTTGGACCCGAGATGCGTTCCACAGGAGAGGTTCTGGGTATGGCGAACTCTTTCGGAATGGCTTATTTCAAATCCCAGGAGGCGGCAGGCCAAAAACTTCCCACGGAAGGAAACGTTCTGATTACCATAGCGGATCGGGATAAATCGCGCCTTGTGGAACTTGCCCAAAATTTCGCGAAACTGGGTTTCAAAATCCTGGCAACCGGCGGAACCCACCGGATTTTAAAGGAAAGTCAAATCAGATCAGAATCTATCCTGAAGGTGCATGAAGGAAGACCGAACATCTCCGACGCCATCAAGAACGGACAGATTCACCTGGTTGTCAACACCCCCGCAGGCAGAATCAGTGAATTCGACGACTCCTATATCCGCAAGGAGTCGATCAAATACAAGATACCTTATATCACCACCATGGCAGGGGCGTTCGCCGCTGTAAAGGGAATCGAGGCATACCGCCAGGGACGTAACAAACCTAAATGCCTTCAGGAATATCACGGCGATATCGCCCGATCGTAATATTCAATCCATCATTGATCATTCCTGGAGTTTTTTCAGGGCGTCATCCGCCGCGCGCCGAATATCAATATCGGCGTCTTCACGGGCGCGAACAAGCGCGATCATGATTTCGTCCCTTGACTCGCCGATCAATCCCAGGGATTGCGCAGATAGAATCCGGGTTTGGTGATCCTTGTCATCCAGCGCTTCAACCAAAAGGGGGATGACTCCATAAGAGGCGGGAATTACGCTGCCCAGAACAGCCGGGATGGATTCCCGCAGGGTGAAATCCTCTCCCGCATCCCGGAGTAGCGCTACCAGCCCTGATACATCCATCTCTTCCTTCAACGAATAATCGAGCCCGATGCTGGCATCGAGACGCGCCCGAACGGGCGCGGTTTTATCGAGGATCAATTCTATCAGACATTTCGCCGCCCGCTCCGGATCGATTTTCCGCATGGCTGCTGTGGCGTCCATCTCTTCGAAGGGATGTTTCCTGATATATTCCGCAAGCTGGGGGATCGCCTTGATCCCGCCCCGCCCTTTATCCCTCAGCCATTTGACGCTTGACCACCGAATATCCCGATCGGGATCCTGCAAACCCGATGTGAAAAGATCGATGGAATCATCGGTCAATTTAAGTATGATATCATACGCATGTCTGCGAAAATAAACCCCCTCCCATCTGGAAAATTTTAAAACAGTTCGGAGTATTTCCGGACCCAATGAAACGATTTTTTTCGACAGGTTTTCCCTTGTTTTGGTATTGTCTCTGGATATCCGGTTGGAAACGACGGTGGGGTCTTGTCTTTGCAGTTTTACGAGAAGATGCCTTGCCCTGAAGTGTTTCCATAGAAAAATAATATGGCTGAAACCTATTGCCATTTGGGAAATTTCCCTGTTTGGACGGCGTTTTCAGATTCTGCGCTTTTCCAGTTGATCCACTACGAGCTTGTACTTCTCGTGAATCATGTTTTTATCGAAATCATAAAACTCGCTGATCATGTTTTGCAACTCGACATTCGAGAACAGCGTCTCCGTATTGGGAAAGAACGCATCGTCCTCTTTGCAGATGTGTTCCGGATAAAAATCGACCAAAGCCTTGAGTTTCTCCACAATGACGGAAACCATCTTCGCATCGCCTTCCTGGCGCTTCTCCTTCGCTTCCACCAGTTCCGCAACGGTTTTTCTCCCGTATTTATGATCCTCGATCAGCTCCTTCATCATCATGGCGTCCTCGGCGTCCATTTTTTTCCCTTCCAGAAGGCGGAAAAGGATGTCTTCCTCTTTTCCATGATGCGTCTTGTCTGCGTAAATCCGGATGAAATCAACGGCCGTGTCGATAAACTGCGGATCGGCTTTTCCCGTATCCTCCATGCGCATTATTTCCTCACGGATCACATCGATCATCTTTTCGATCAAACGATGCTCCATCATCAAAATTCCACGTGGTTTCATAATGCTTCTCCCTGGTTTAATATAATGATCTTTTTCTTCGATGATTAGAAGATGTTTATAAAATTCAGCGTATTATAGATGATTAATGATGTTCCTTGTCAATTCTTCTTTTTGATAACCGGTTTGAGAAGGACTCCCGTTCCTCCGTGAATGAGTAGCGCCGTTTTCTGATCCGGGAGTTCGGGGGCTTTATTTTAAATTTTAAATTTTTCATTTTACATTTTTCATTGCATTATCTTCCCATCCATCCCCCATCCACGATCAGCGTGACGCCGTTCACATAATCGGCGGCGCCGGAGCTCAGGAACACTACCGCGCCAACCAAGTCTTCCGGCGTTCCCCATCGCCCCGCGGGAATACGATCCAGGATGGCTTTGCTCCGCTCCGGATCCGCGCGCAGGGCGGCGGTGTTCGCGGTCGCAATATAACCCGGGGCAATCGCGTTGACATTTACCCCTTTCGACGCCCACTCGTTCGCCAAAGCCATGGCAAGCCTCGCCACGCCCGATTTGCTCGCCGCATATCCCGGAACCGTGATGCCTCCCTGAAAGGATAAAAGAGACGCCGTGAAAACGATCTTGCCGCTTCCTCTCGCAACCATGTCTTTTCCGAATTCCCGGGAAAGAATGAATTGCGCCGTGAGATTGACGCTGATGACAAAATCCCAGTAATCATCCGAATGCTCCACCGCCGGTTTGCGTTTTATGGTTCCCGCATTGTTGATCAGGATGTCGATGCGCGGATGATCAGCCTTTACCTTCGTTATGAATTCGTACAATTGTTTCCGATCGGAAAAATCGCAAGGGTAAGCCTTGAAATTCTTACCCGCCTTTTTCACGGCAAGGGCGGTTTCGCTTTCCGTATCCTTATCCGTTCCCGTAAAAGACATATCCACTCCGACAATATCGGCGCCCCCCTGGGCAAGACCGATCGCAATCGCCTGCCCTATCCCCTGGTAACATCCCGTAACCAGCGCGATCTTTCCATCCAGTTTGAATTGATCTAAAATGCCCATTTTCTATAACCTCCTGTTTAATTTTTTTATCATACAGATTTAAAAAAAGTCCCGCCTTATTTCATGGTCAATGATGGCAGCCATACGGAAATGGCAGGGAAGAAAGACACAAGAAGCAACGCCAGAAGCATCGCCGCCAGATAGGGCAGCATGGGGATCATGACATCTCCGATCTTGATGCGCGATATGCTGCATGCGACAAAAAGCGAAATCCCAACAGGCGGCGTACATTGTCCGATTCCCAGCGCCATGACCATCATCATGCCGAACTGAATATCCGGCATGCCGAAGTTTCTCGCAATAGGCTGCAGGATGGGAACCAGGATGATAAGCGCAGGCGTCAGATCGAGAAACGTTCCCACTACAAGTAAAATGGCAATCATCATCAGCTTCAACAAGGCGGGATTCTGAGTCATCGCGGTCATGGCTGTCGCAATTCTTCCCGGAACCTGCTCGATGGTCATAAGCCAGGCGAACGGCGCCGTTGCCGCAATGCAGAATACCACGATTCCCGTGATCTTGACCGTTTGAACAAGGATATCCGACAAATCGGACATTTTCAATTCCTTGTAAATGATCCCGCATACCAGGAGCGCCCATATCACCGCAATGATGGCTGCTTCCGTGGGAGTCGCGATTCCCTTCATGATAGAGCCCACGATAAAAATCACCGTGAGAAGGGAAAGAATCGAGTCCTTGAATGCGGGAAATATCTTATCGAAACGGATTTTCTCTCCCGAAGGGGGATGCTTCTGAATCCGGGCTGTCAGATGCGCGGTCAGCATGAGAAACGCGCCGATTAAAATTCCGGGAAGTATCCCGCCGATGAAAAGGCCTCCAATGGAAATCCCCCCGATAACTCCCATCAAAACAAAAGGGATGCTGGGGGGTATGATGATTCCAATAGATCCAGCCGAAGCCAGAAGCCCTGTAGTAGAACCCGGGGAAAAACCGGTTTTTATAATAGCGGGCATCAGTACCATGCCAATCGCGGCTGTGGTTGCTGCGGTCGAACCGGAGATGCTCGCAAAAAACATGCAGGCAATCACGCTGACCATGGCAAGACCCCCCCGGACGTTTCCTACCATAGCCGACGCCAACCGGATCAAACGCGCCGACATCCCCCCTTTGCTCATGATCCCGCCGGCAAATACGAAAAACGGCACAGCCATCAGGGGAAAACTATTGGATTGAGAAAATAGCTTCTGCGCGATCACATCCAAAGAATATTGGCTGAATCCGATAATGGCTAATGCGGAGGAAAGGATCATCACGATGGAAATCGGAACGCCCCATAAAAGAAGAATCAGAAAACATGTAAAAAGAAAAGCGATCATAATGAAAAAAGAAAAAAGAAAAATAAAAAATTTAAAATGATCGGAATTTTATTCCTTTCCCGAACAATTTTTCAACTCCCGGATAAAAAGTTCAAGGGATCGGATCATCATGAGCAAGCCGCCCAGCGGGACCGCCGCATAAGGAACAGTCGATGGAATTTCAAGAGCGGGGGTATGGACGCGCCATCCCCTGATTGCCATGCGGCAACCAAAAACGAATATGACAACCGTTGCCATGAATACAAAAATCACGATGGATATTCTGACAATGCGGTTAATCTTTCCGGAAAGGCGGTCTTTGAAAATCTCGACGGCGAAATGCTCGTTTTTCTTCAATGCCAGAGACGCCCCGATAAAGGTGAGATATACAAATAAATAAGTGGCGAGCTCCTCGGTCCATGAAAATGGATGCGCCAGAAGATAACGACAACTTACCTGGATTGCCGCTACAACGCATATCGCAACCAGAAAAATCGAGCCGATGATTTCCTCGAAATTATGGTAAATCTTTCTGATCACTTCAAATCCCTGATGGCTTTGCAGATTTCCTCGAATTCTTTTCCATAACTCTGGTAACATTCATCATACACGGGACCCACCTTGGCGGCAAATTCCGAAGCGTTGACCTCGTTGAACAGCATACCCTTGCTTTTCAGTTCCTCCACAGCCTTTTGTTCGCTTTCCTTCCACAACTCCCTTTGTTTCACGACCGTTTCTCGCGCTGCCTGATCGATGCAGCCTCTCATATCTTCGGGAAGATTGTCGTAAAATTTCAGATTGATGAGCAAAAGGTCTGGTACGGATAAATGCCGCGTCCATGCGTAATAGACGCATCCGGTTTCGTACATTTTGAAGGAAAGCGTGGTAGGCGGGTTATTCTCCCACCCATCCAGAACGCCGGTTTGAAGCGCGCTGTACACCTCCCCTTGAGTCATGGATATTGCCGAAGCGCCCAGGGCGTTGATCGAATCCACCATCAGTTTCGATTCCATCACCCGGATTTTCATTCCTTTCAAATCTTCCGGTTTCTGTATCGGTCCCTTTTTCGTCATGATATTCCGCGAGCCGGCGTCGAAATAACACAGGTTCCGCAATCCCGAGGGTTCCAGCTTTTGAGACAGTCTCTTCCCGATCTTGCCATCGACCACCGCAAATTCGTGAGGTTTGTCCCGGAAAATAAATGGCATGGCAAGGGCGTTGAATTCCTTGACATGCCGCGCCGTGGGCGCAACGGAAGCAAAGGTGATCTGGATATTTCCACCCTGGCAGTTCTGGATGGATTCCTCCGCGCTCCCCAGCTGGCTGTTCAGAAATAATTGCCCTTCGATCGTTCCTCCCGATAATTCCGCAAGCCTGGTTTTGAAAAATTCAAGAGCCTGGGACGATGGATGCTCCGCAGGAAGCACCGAGGCGATCTTGATCACGATTTTTTCCTGCGTTGAACCCGGCTGACTTCCAGAACCGGTTTCCCTTCCCCCACATGAAATTAAAAGAAATCCGCAAACAAGATAAAACGCTAATGCGTACGAGATGTTCCTTCCCATCTTTCTCCCCTTTTCTTTTTTGAAAAATAATCTTGTATTTTTAATTTTTCATTAAAAAAGACCTTCCATCTTCACGGCGTCCATATCGCCGAACTCCTGGTTTTCTCCCCCCATGCCCCAGATGAATTTGTAGTTCCGCGTGCCCGCTCCCGAGTGGATGGACCAGCTCGGCGAAATCACAGCCTGCCGATCGCGTATCACGATGTGACGCGTCTCCGATGGCATGCCCATGAAATGAAATACAACCGCGTTATCCGGAATGTCGAAATACAGGTACGCCTCGGTGCGGCGTTCATGCGTATGCGCCGACATGGTGTTCCAGATACATCCCTCCGCGAGAATCGTCATTCCCATGACCAGCTGGCAACTCTTTGCCCCTCCCGGATGGATCGCCTTGTATATGGTTCTCTTGTTCGATTCCTCCAGCGTTCCGAGATGCGCCGGCTCCATATCCGATTGAGTAATGAGCGTTGTTGGATAAACGGCGTGCGCCGGGTAGCTCAAAAGATAGAACTGCGCCGGGTTACGGGGATCCTGGCTGGAAAATATCGGATCCTTGCTCCCGCGTCCGATGTACAGGAAATCGCAATTGGAAAGCGTGAAATTCTTGCCATTTATGTTGACCATACCGGTTCCGCCGATGTTGATCACGCCGATTTCTCTTCTTTCCGTAAAATATTGTGAAGCGATTTCCTTGCCGCCTTCCAGCTGGAGGGGGGATTTTGTCGGGACGATCGAGCCCACGATAGCCCTGTCCGCATTGCTGTAAACCAATTTGATCTCCCCGGGGGCAAAAAGATTCTCCAGGAGAAAATTTTCCCGCATCTCCTTCGTGTCAAGTTGTTTGTATCGCACCGGGTCCGGCAGATAACGTGTTTCCATTTTTATTCCTTCCTTTCCATTTTATTCTTTTGAAATCATTATTTCTGGTTTTAATTTCGCCACGCTTGACAGCATGGCGCGGTATTCTTCCGCCGTTTTGGCGCCACCGGGTTCCTGTATCCAGCTCGCATGAATCCTGTAACTGGCGTAAACCGCCTTTTCGTTCTCCGTAAATTTCCCCGCAGGAACCTGTTCCCCTTTCAGGCGGATGTAACTGTTATAGGCGTCTTCGCCGAATGCGACGACCTGGGAGGGTTTTACCAGAACGCCAAAACCAAGATGACTTCCCTTGGGCTTCTCCCCAGGCCCAAGCGCCTGAAGTCCCCAGCGCCCCAGGAAACCGTTTACCTTGTCCTCTATGAGCGACGTTTCCTCGTGCTTCACAACGCCGACAACCAGTTCCGGAACAGGCTTCTCATCCAGCGACGAGAGGAATAGTTCTATCTCCGCCCATTTCTGCCCCGCTGTCATGGTGATGCGCGCAGTCAGCGCGAGCCGCCGCGTATCCACAATCCAATTGGTATATTTCAGATCCATGACGGAACGGATCGGACCATCGACGATCACCTCACAGCTCCGCTCCACCTTTGATACCTTATGAATTTTGTCTCCCACCCACACGCCGAAACCCCCTGCTCCCAGGGAGGGACCCACTTTCAAAACATCCATGCCCCACGGGGTGTCCTGGTGATAATTCACCTCTGGCTTGGCGTATTGCTTCAATCCAAGAACAGGTTTCTTCTTTCCGTAGATGTCAACGGCGTTCCGCTCATCCCAGTATAAACGGTAAGCGATCAAGTCCGATTCCCATCCTACCCCCTCGATTCCCTTGTGGTACAAACCCGCATGGGAACGAAAAGGGGAGTAAACGCCATCCGTATTTTCCGAAAAAACGTATTTCTTGGATTCCTTGGCGCCTACAGTGGCGAGGAATACCAACTCATCCGGTTTGCCGTCTTGATTCAGATCATCCACCTGGATCGGATGCGTATCCGAATTCTTGAGAACAAGATCAAGGGTTCCGAGCGATGCCAATTCGCTGGAAAAAGGAATGACAACAGGCGCCTCCTTCCAGGCTTCTTCCGTTGGATTCGTTACGGTAACGGAAACCGCCAATGCGCCCGGGGTTGTCAGGGTGAAGACAAAAAAGAGCGATGCGGAGCAAAAAAAGTAGTTTCTCATATTTTCCACCTCCGAAAAAGACGGTTAAAATTTATCCGATCAAAACCAAATTTGGGAATCTTGAATAACAGTTTAAAAAACATATCGTCAAATCTTTTCTTCATTCAGGTATATACATATTATGTTTTTGAAACGTGTGAATAAATTTGACAGGCTCGATGAAATAAAGATACATCCTATACCTTAAGGTAAATTGTCGCACTACTCTTGTAACAAAAGGAGATAATCATGAATTATCCGAAATTGCCGGATTTTGGCAGATTGACCGAAGACATTGCGCTCTATTCCCAGCTCAGGCATGAATACGGCGCAAAGGGAATTCAGCCGATTCTCGATAAAATCGAAAAATTCCTGAAATCCGCCGCAAATCAAATCAGAAAATTGCCCATCGATAAAAATCTTTCCCGAAAGGAGCCGAACGATCTCCCATCCATTCAGGCATCGAGACCAAAAGGTCCCCGGAGAATATGGAATAAGATCGAAAGGGAATATTCCGAAAGGCTCGAAGGCGCCTTTCTCGGGAGAATGGCTGGATGCGTCCTTGGCGCCGCCGTTGAATTCTGGCCTGTGAATAAAATGGAAGCCCTGGCAAAGGAAAACGGGCAATCCTTTCCCCCAACCGATTACTGGGATTATGTCCCCGAACCCGAGGCGAAAAGATATAATTTCAGCCCCAACAAGTCTTACACGAGAAAACTGATGAACGGCGCGCCTGTTGATGACGACATTGCATACACCCTTCTCGGGCTCCTCATCCTTGAAGACTTCGGTCCCGATTTCACAACCGCCGATGTTGGAAAAGCCTGGCTCAGATACCTTCCCATGGCGTGTACTGCGGAACATGTCGCCCTGGAAAATCTGAAAAAAGGAATAGAGCCGCAAAAGGCGGGCGAAACGAATAACCCCTTTTGCGAATGGATCGGCGCGGATATC
>JAFGFK010000243.1 GCA_016931135.1 Candidatus Sumerlaeota bacterium
TAAAGATACGTTGCCGCCCCTTCCTGTTCTGTAAACACAACGCGGGCGCTCCATCCATCAGGACGCATTTCATTTCCGCCGGAGATGGGGGAATCAGGACCAAGTCCATGCAGTTTTCCGCCTTTCACAAACTGAAAATCTTCGGCGAATTTCACATCATAATTAAGCGTATATTCCATTCCTCTTTCAGGAAGATGGAATCGTAAAACATGTCCTTTGCTCCCTCTTTCATTTCCAACATAAGCGAGCTTCAGCGCAAAAGACCCATCCACCCCCTCGCCTTTGACGCGTGAAAGGTTTGGGCGCTGAATGAGTTTGTAACAGACGCCTCCCGTAGTTGTGGATTCAAAATCCTCTGATAAAACAGGCTTCAGGGAAATGTCAGAGACTCCTCTTGATGATAAAGAAAGCATCATAAAGAGAATGATTGGGGTCAATCTACCAACTGAATACAACGGAAGGATTTTCATTGTCCCAATGCCTTTCTGGCGGTTTCCGCAGCCTTGCCTCCCCAGTTGTATTGCGTTTGAATCTCGAATTCCTTTTTCGCGCGTTCCATGAGTTTCTGTTTCTTTTCCGGATCATTTACCTTTTGGATTTTGCCCGGTTATCTTCTTTCCATAACTTTTTTCTTTATCCATTCAGGATCACGACGCACGGGCAACACGGCAATAACATAAGCGACTTTATCTTTAATTTCATAATAAATGGCATAAGGAAATCGTTTGGAAAACATTCGATAAAAGCCGAATTCCTTGTTATGAATACCCGCATATATTATGAGAGACTCAATATCGGCGATTAAATTATCCCAGAAATAATCCCCAACGCCTTTCTCTATCTGATCATAAAAAACTTTTCCGTTGTTAAGATCATCAGAAACCTCTTTTAATATAACAACATCTTTTATTTTCATGATTTACGGCTTGCCTTCAACTTTTGAAGGGAGATAAATACTGCTTTCCCGTTTTTAATTTTTCTTTTCCTTTCTTCAAGGATGTTTTGATGCCATTCCGGGGATTCCATATCAGATTCTTCATATAGAAGCGAATCCCAAAGGGCTTCCATTATTTGAAGGCGATCTTTCTTGCTCATTTTCCTTATTTCAATAGTATTCATTTCCATCCCTTTTCCCAAATCGTTATCATTTCTTATATCCGCATTATATATAATGACAATAAAGAATAATATTTCACCATGTCAAGGCGATATTAACAAGGGGAATGAGTGATTGGGGTCAATCGACCAACTGAATACAACGGAAGGAATTTCATTGTCCCAATGCCTTTCTGGCGGTTTCCGCAGCCTTGCCTCCCCAGTTGTATTGCGTTTGAAGTTGGAATTCCTTTTTCGCGCGTTCCATGAGTTTCTGTTTCTTTTCCGGATCATTTTCCTTTTCCGCAAGGGATTTGAATATGATCCCCTGGTTGTAATGAATTTCAACATAATGTGGGGAAAGGGCAGCCAGTTTCCTGTAAGTGGAAAGGGCGTCTTCCGGCAAACCCATCCTGAACTGTTGGGATGCGAGTTCGTTATAAGTGGAGGCAAGAGCCCTTGTATTATATCCCGAACCATCGATTTCCTTTTCTTCCACTCTTCTAATAAATTCACCCAGAATCTGGGACGCCTTATTATCCGGAGGATTTTGTCGAGCGCTGCTCATGGCGAGTTCAAAGTGAATCCAGGCGTCGGCGTCAGGGGACTTGGCGCGCTGGGCGATGATCTCCCTTCCCTTTTTTGCATCGCTCAGGGAAACGCCCTTGCCATATAAATAATAGGGATCGCCATGAAAGGAGAATCGGGGCGCCTTTGAAAATCTTGCCGTGAGGATTTTACCGAAATCCACGATTTCTTTTTGCCGTTTCAAATTGTAAAGCGCAGTCATATAAGATCCGGCGTATTCGTAATTTTCAGGATTCAGATCGCAGGCTTTTGAGAGGAACTGTAGGGCATTTTCTTCGTATTCCTTTTGATTTTCCCCAGAAATATCGCCCTTATATTGTAACAGGATCAGATAAACATGCCCCAATCTATACGCGTTCGCAGCGTCCGTTTCCGCTGTTTCCCCATAAAGATCGATTTTCTGTTTCAGGAATTTTTCCGGATCGGGATTCGGGGAAAGATGGCATTCCATGGCAAACTCGTATCGCGGAAGGACCTCGCTTAAAAGGGCGGGATCATTCTCGCGAACGCCTTCCATTGCCGCATTCAATTTATCCTGGAGACTGTCCGTTCGATATTCGAGTTGAAACATGGAATAAGCAACCGCCTTGATCCAGTGTGCTCGCGCTTTGAGTTGATTGTCATACAATACAGAAAGAACGCAATCGCATAATTTTTCTGCGCGTTCCCAGTTATACACAGATGCCGCAGCCATCGCTTCATCAAGTATCTGGTTCAGATCATCATCGGGAAGGGCGGATTTTTGCTCCTGGGAAAGACATGGCGAAATCAGCCATGATGCAGCGAAAAGGATAATGAATACCCTCATTTTCATATTATATTTCTCCTGCAATCGTATTCTCATAACAACAATCCTATGAATTCCATACAGATGACAGGAAATATTCACAATGGAAAAATTAAAATGTCCCCACAGGAATTTCTATTGATCGTTTATTCTTTGAAAGGCATTATCATATCAATTATATCGGTTAAATTAAGGAAAGGAAACGAAAAAGGGGGAAAAGACATGTATCAAACAATCTGTTTCTTGCTTGTAGTTCTTTTACTGCAAATATCCACATTAACAACCGCTTCTGAGACCGTTTGGCTCAGTTCGCTCGATCTCGATTTAATGAGGCAGGGATGGGGCGCTCCCCAGATCGACCGTTCCATCCGCGAGAAGCCATTATCTATCGGTGGAAAAAAGTTCGAGCGGGGAGTGGGCACGCATGCAGTAAGCGTCCTCTGGGTGGATTTGGCGGGAGGTACGGAAAGATTCCAGGCGTCTGTTGGGCTTGACGATGCTGCAGGAGGTCCTGGCTCTGTAAATTTCAAAATTTATGGCGATGGCAAATTATTGTGGGAATCCGGCTTGATGAAGCCGGGCAACGCGTATAAATCTATAGATTTGCCGCTGGAGGGAGTAAAAACTCTCCTTTTGAAGGTGGATGCCGGGGATGATGACGTCAACTATGACCATGCGGACTGGGCAGAAGCCAGGTTCATCGTAAGCGGCGTGAAACCGCAGGCATCGAAAGGTCCGCAGGAGGAGGCTGTCATCCTGACGCCCAAGCCCGGATTTTCGCCACGCATCAATGGTCCAAAAGTATATGGCTGCAGACCCGGCAATCCCTTCCTTTATCGGACTCCGGTTACAGGGAAAAGACCTGTTCAATTCACAGCTGAAAACTTGCCCAGGGGTTTGGTTCTTGATCCGAACACAGGCGTCATCACTGGAAGCATCGAAGAGCGCGGCGAGTATGAATCTGTTTTAAAGGCTTCAAATGAGCATGGCGCGGTGGAAAAGAAATTCAAGATCGTGTGCGGTGACACCCTCGCCCTGACTCCTCCCATGGGATGGAATCACTGGTATGCCCACTACGCCAGGATTACGGATCAGATGATGCGCGAAGCGGCGGATATCATGATCAGCAGCGGCATGGCGGATGCCGGGTATCAATATGTGAATATCGACGATTGCTGGATGAATTCGCAAAAAAACAATGATCCCATGCGGGAAGGCGCTTTTCGCGATGATAAAGGCGACATCATTCCAAATAAACATTTCCCGGATATGAAATCACTTACCGATTATATCCATTCCAAGGGGCTCAAATCGGGAATTTACAGCTCCCCGGGACCCCGAACCTGCTCGGGTTTTGCAGGCAGCTGGCAACACGAAGCGCAGGACGCCAGGCAGTTTGCCGATTGGGGTTTCGATTTTCTGAAATACGACTGGTGCTCATACCGCGAGATCGTAAAAGGCGACAAAACTCTGGATGCGTTAAAGAAACCTTATCGCCTTATGGGCGAAATCCTGAAAAAAGAAAAGCGTGATATTGTGTTCAACCTTTGCCAATACGGCATGGGCAATGTGTGGGAATGGGGAGAGGAAGCAGGCGGTCATTGCTGGCGTACAAGCGGCGATCTGGGATATCACTTGGACAACATCTTTGGGGTGGCGTTGAAGAATGCTTCCTATCGGGCGTATTCCCATCCGGGAAGCTGGAATGATCCGGATTATATCCAGATCGGTTACATCGGCAGCGCAAAAAACCTCGGGATGCCGCAACCTTGCCCCCTTACCCCAAACGAGCAATATTCCTTCATGTCGCTCTGGTGTCTGATGGCGGCGCCTCTGTTCTACAGCGGTGATATGACACAGCTCGACGAATTCACGCTCAATGTTCTGTGCAATCCTGAAGTCATTGAAGTGAATCAGGATCCGCTCGGGCAATGCGCCTTTGTGGTCAAACTGGAAACAGACGCATTTGTCATGGTGAAGGAGATAAAAGACGGGAGCAGGGCGGTTGGACTATGCAATCGCGGTGAGTTTGAAACGACAGTAACTGCCGATTGGAAGGATATCGGGGTGAAGGGAAGGCAAAAGGCGCGTGACTTGTGGCGACAGAAGGATTTGGGCGAGTTTGAAAACCATTTTCAGGCAAATGTTCCGCGGCATGGAGTTGTTTTCATTCGCCTCTTTCAGGTGGATCGAATCAATAAAGAGGGAGATTGAATAAGGCTCAGATTTCGGAATACTTGCATTCGTAGCGCCGGATGAGAAAAACGGTTATCCCGATTAGAACCGGCAAGAAAATGATAAATGTGATCCAGCATCGAAAAGCGAAAGGATTTTATACATAGAGTTTATAATTGGGATAATAAATTATTATAATCCTCGTGTGATCCTATCCAAAACCATACAACTGCATCACTGGATTTCTGCCCAACAGCGCGATAACCCTTTCCCACACGCACTGCGTAGATGGGAATACTTGCATGTATCTTTTTGAAATGAAGAGATGGATGCCATGGATCCTGTTTGAATTTACGGTAGGTTTTTCGAGCCTGTTCCTGGATTTCTTGGGGGAGTTTGGCGAAGGCTTCGCGGAACATGACTGTTGTTTTCGATATCATTACAATGTATCCGGATCAAGTTCACTGGTCCTGCCTGTTCTTTCTTCTTCCATTGCCTCATGCGCAAGTTTCGCAAGGACATCCTGAGAATGGTCAAAGGCTTTTTCCCACCGCATCTCATCCTCAAGTTCCTCAATTATGAGGGCTGCTATTGCGTCCTGTTCCTTTTCGGGAAGATTTTTCACTTTTTCCACTGCGCGTTCGAGAAGTTTCGTCATCGTTTTTATCCTCTCACATCAGTTACTTATATTGATTTATACAACATATATCGCATATAGAGCAAGCCCAAAATATATCTCAGGTATCTGAGGAATCAGATTTCGGAATACTTGCATTCGTAGCGCCGGATGAGGAAAACGGTGATACCAATCAGAACCGAAAGGGCAATGAAAAACGTGATACCGCACCTGAGAGGGGAAGGCAATTCGCCATACAGTTCGAACATTTTGGGGGGTATGGCGCTTTTTTCCGGCGTCAAAGCCTGAAGGTAGTGTGATATGGTAAAATATTTGAGAGTGGAGGGAAGATAAGGAAGCCCTGTCTCCCAGAGATAGAAAATCAAACCATACCATCCGGTTCGGAAGAGCGAGCCCATCACCATGGAGAACGCCCCGTACATGGCAAGGGCGACAAGCATGACAAAGCATTCCTTGATAAGGGAAAAGGCGCGCCCGTATTGGAACAGGTCATTCATCACGCTCTTCAATCCGAAGGGAATATGGAACAGGATATAAGTTGAAAGGAATGTCACGCTCAGAAAAAGCCAGGTTACTGCCAGGAATCCGAGGTACTTGGAAAGAATGATGGTCACCTTGCTGATCGGCTGGAGAAAAAGAAGATGAAGGGTGCGGTCATCCACTTCCTTTCTGATAAGGGAGAATCCGAATATATTGGCGATAAAAAATATTACAAAATGGATGTACAATACGCGAAACAGGGTTTGTATGGTTTTATTCAGATCGGAGAGATGGCTGTAAGATACAACAGCGGTATGATCCTGGGATAAAAATCTCCCTATCATGAAAAGGATGCTGATGGCAACGGGAACGCCCCCGAGGAAAAGAAGCGTCCACATATAACGCGTGAAGAGATACCGCCGCATGCTGATATTCACAAGCGTGAATACCGTTCTGCGCAAATTGGATTGGGGCGTCTGCAAATCCCCCCTGTCCGATTGAAAATCATTCATCGCAACGCTATCAGCCATGATTATTCCCTGATAAGTATTTGAAGACCGCTTGGATATTTTCATCCGCAATGGTCGCAAGGCTTACATGAATCCCGTGTTCAAGAACGATTGTATTGAGATTTTGATAAAAAGAATCCAGGTCGTAGGTGCGCGCCATCAGGCTCTCCCCGTCCGGTTCGATTTCAACGCTCAGGATTCCATCCTGGGAAAAGAGAAGATAAGCGAATCTCCTCGGATCATCGCACCGGAGATAAATCTCGTGCGGATGCTGCTTCAAAAGCCCACGCACCTCACGCACATTTCCTTCAGCAAGTAAATAACCATTGGACAGCATCAGGATGTTATCTGTCATAGTTTCGATTTCATGCAGGATATGGCTGGAAATCAGGACATTCCGCCCTTCCTTTCCATAGGACTTGATGAGATCGATCATTTCGTAACGTCCCAGGGCGTCCAGTCCGTTGAGCGGTTCATCGAGCACCAGCACATCGGGATTATCCGCAAGGGCAAGCGCCGCCTTTACCCTCTGCCTCATCCCCTTGGAAAAACTGGCAAGGCGTTTATGCATGGCATCCTGGAGATTGACGCGTTCCAATGCCTGGATGGCAAGGCGCCGCGTTGTCATCTTGTCATACCCCCTGAGAGATACCAGGGAATAGAGAAATTCAAAGGCGGACAAATCCTCATAAAAATTGTCGTATTGGGTGCAATATCCCAGACGTCTCAAGGGTGTGGGATTATTCCATATCCTTTCCCCGAATACCCGCACAGTACCCTGGCTGGGGCGAAGAAGTCCGCAGATCAGGTTCATCAGTGTGGATTTCCCAGCGCCATTGGGACCCAGAAGCCCGGTAATGCCGGGCTTTATGGTAGCGGTAACGCGGTTTATTCCCAATACCTCGCCATACCACCGGGAGAGATTGTTCATTTCAATGATGGGTTTCGTCTCGCTCATAATATTATCCGAACTTATTCCCTGTATAGTTCAAACGCCCTGATCCTCCTGGAAAGTATCCAGAGAGACAAAAGCCAGAGAACCGTTATCATAAACAAAGCATACTCCGGAGGAACCCTGGTTCCGTTTTTCAATCCGAAAAGCCAGTAACCAATGCTGATGACAGATGTGGCGACGGATAATGTCATCCATTTATTGGAATGGAGTATTTCGCTGGCAATACCGCCAATGATAATGCCGCCGATGATGAACATGATCACTGCGGCTGTTGCGAAACGGTAATTATTCGTCAAACTGGAAAACACCATGACAAGAAAATTCAATGTCGTGATACATATCACGGAAAATATGATTATTTTAGGTAATATCCATAAACTCTCATTCCAGAAATACATTCTCCATTCGCTTGCCTTTGGAACAGCTGCCGTTTGAGATAAAAAGAGAATCAATCCCTGAAACCATGTAAAAACTGAAAGAATAATAAACAACACAAGGTATTTTCCCAAAAGGTATTCCCACCTGCCTATCGGTTTGGAGAGGATCATGGGAAGGGCTTTGTGTCGTATATCGCGGGAAATAAGAGGGGGACCTATTACCAGCGTAAAAAACAGGAGAAAAGGCATCTGAATGATAAGGAATACAAAAAAGAATTTCGCATCAACGGGGGGAAGTTGTTCGGGAGACATCCGCAGCGTTTCCAGTAGCTTCACATTCACCCGGACATAGATGTAAATCAGAAACAGGACAAAGGGAAGCCATCCTAAACCCAAAATCATGAAGACGAACTTCTGCCCTTTGAGCTGCATGTAGCTGTATTTCGGGAAAGCCATGAGGCGCCGGAAAAGCGGCTGGGGGATTCCCTCCCATGTTTTGTATTTATTTTGATAAACCGGCATGATTTACCACCCCGGGCGCCTCTTTATTTTCTTCCAGCGCCTGGATAAATACATCCTCCAGGCTGCTTTTCTTGTAATAAAAATGCCGTAGTTGAACGTCATTTTTCTTTGCCAGCTCAAAAAGAAGCCTTGTTTTCTCGTTCGGAGGCAATACAATCCTGATGATATCCCTTTCCGAAAGTGAACATTGACATCCCTTTTCCGATAGTTCCGATATGAAATGATTCACATCACCCTTGATCCTGACATCGTAAATCTTTTCATCGACCTGGCGAAGATCATCTATGTTTCCCGATAGAATGATCTTCCCTTTGTTGAGAACGACCACATCATTGCAGCACAGTTCCACATCCTTCAGTATATGGGAGCATAAAATCACATGGGAACCGGAGTTTTTGACAATATCCTGTATCAATTCGATCATTTCCTGGCGCCCGGCTGGATCGAGGGCATTGGTCGGTTCATCCAGTATAAGAAGATGCGGTCCATGCACAAGCGCCTGGGCAAGTTTGACCTTCTGCTGCATACCCAGGGAGAATGTTTCCACGTTGCGGTATCTTGCCTCTCCCAGTCCTACATAAAATAAAACCTCGTGCGCCCGTTCCATGGCGTCCTTGGAAGAAAGACCGCACAGTTCCCCCATGAAGCGAAGGAGCCTCACGGGCGACAAGCCATGAATGAAGCTTTCATGTTCCGGCATGTACCCCACCATGGCGCGAATCTCGCGGGATTCCTTACGGATGTTTTTACCGCTGATAAAAGCGGTACCGCTGGATGGTTTGATGAACCCAAGAAGGGTGCGGATCAGGGTGCTTTTTCCCGCGCCGTTGGGTCCCAGAAGCCCCAGGGCTTTGCTGTCCATGGAAGAGTCCAGGGAATCCAGGATTGCGCGTTTCCCGAATCGTACGCTTAAATTTTTCAGCTCTAAAAACATAGGCAATGTAAAATGAAAAATGAAAAATTATAAATTTAAAATGATGGAATCTATTACAGATTATAAAATACATTATTATATCAATCCCAGTTGCCGCATTTCAAGACCAAATCGCCTTTGCTGTTCGTTCCATTGGTTGGATCATAAACAACGATGCCGGAATCATCCACTCCATCGGGTCCTGCGCTGTATAAGACGCAGGCGTCCTTTCCCTCGATGACATAATATTGCAATTTCATGGAACCATTTCCAGAAAGCGGATCTGTGGGAACGGACGTCAAATACGCCACAGGGCTGACCAGTTCCGCAAGGATGTCCGGATAGCGGTTGTTGTCCACATGATACGCCTCAAGGGCGGCTTGCGTGGATTTGAGATTATCCTGCGCCCTTACAAATCGTGAATCATACTCGTCAAAAACCGCAGAGGAAACAAGGTTGGCTATAAGGGGAAGGGCGCCGCCAAAGTTGAAATCCACGCCCATCGATCCGTTGATATAAAAGTCGATGTATTGATCGCTGGAATAGGCGTACCCGATGCCGGCGCTTTGGAATCGCTCTACAACCTTGACATCCGGCACCATGGATTGCTGTCTTTGGGTAAAATTTCTCCGGGAGAAGTTCGTGATCAGATCCGGCATTGCCTTCCCGATGTTGTAATAATTGAAAAAGGAGAAATTAAGCTGACCGCTTGCGGGAAGCAGGGAATTGAAGTCGTATTCATCCACTATGGAATGATTTTCCAGGAACACATCCACAGCATGGCGCAGGAAGGGCTCCCCGGGCCCTATCACAAGATAATCCTCCAATACCACGTAAGAGATATCGAACGGTCTTTCCGGAATATCTATTGTTACAATGAGTTTCTCCCTGTATTCTTTCGCCTCGATGGTCAGTTTTGTGTCTGTATGCTCATCCAGAATCCCGATCCATTCCAGCATAAGATCGTGAAACCGGATGGGGTCGAGGACTTCGATAACGACCTGGATATTGGGAATGGGCAGAACGGGATTCTGGAGTCCGATCGCCACCTCGTTTCCGAAACATGATGAAAAATCCTGAAGCCATTGAAGCAACCTGTCTTCTTCCTGGGTGAGAGAAGATCCGGAACCTTCGAAAATCCAGTTGAGAACATCCTTGAACATGAGTTCCGGGCTCTTTATGCGGGCTGCTGCCATGAGATGGACATCCGGGGAAAAGTACCGGAGCGAACCCATAGGCGCCGGTTCATCCAGCCAGGACATCATCCCCCTTCGCGCCCCTGTAAACGCCACACGGAAAGCCTGGTTGATGCCGCGACCTGAAAAATCCGGACTTCCCAGGATATAATCCAAACCGTCGAAACCTGTCCATTCCAGAAACTTGTTCAGATTCGCATCTCCTCTGGCTTTTGTCGCATCGATCGTGGAGCGGAAATCATAGGCCACCATCATCCTGCTGGAGGGAACATTATCCCGCAGATTCTGGTAGAATCTCGTTGATGTGAATCCGGTCGGTTTATCCTCCTTGATGGCGTTCAGCGTATTTTCTATTACCTTGTTATTCCAGCCAAATACCAGGTACCCCCGGGAAATCTGAACCTTTGGGAGATCGTACAGGGATCCGTATTTATTTCGATATATCTTAAGAATAGGATCGATTCTTTCCTCGAGAATCGTTCGGGTCGTTTCAGGATTCTTTCTGCAATCCGCAACTATGATGAATCCACCGGAACCGGTTATACTCATACTGAAAGATCCTGTTACGGAATGTAACAAATCCAGCCATGCAGGAATCGCCAGGGTATCATTCACCTTTTTTCGAACATCCTGCATCTGATTACTCTGCCACCATTCCAAAAGCGCGGGATCCTGGAAAAGACGGCTGTAATCGCTCGAATTCCATTCCCTGATGGTATCCGGCATACTGGCGACCTCGAAGAAAAACCAGGTGTCAACCGGAAGAAGTTCGGCAGTATCCAGCGCGCCAATATCTTCTCCTCCCGGAAGGGCAAGCGGTTCCCCGGTTTTCCGGTATTCCCGCACCTGTAAGAGATTACGCAAGTCTTTGGCGACAAGCCTTTCTTCTGGTTCAGTTCCTAAAAGCGCCAGCAGCTTTTCCCTGTAATGACTCCAGGGAACATGATTGCGAACCGTATCGCCTGAATCGTTGGAAAAGCTGGTATATGCCTCGCCTCTTTTCACCCGTATTTCTTCACCCTTTTGTTCCACATAGACTTCGCCTGTAACAACTCCGACAAATATGCCGGTCATTCCCTGCGTAACGTTGTAAATAGTGCCTTTATCATAAACAGAGCCATGTTTTGTCTTCACGGAAAATGCCTTTGCTGGTTTCTGATTCAGATGAACCCAGACTTCGCCCCGTTCGAGGGCAAGTTCGGTTCTTTTCCTGAAATCATGGAAAGAAGCAACCGTATTTTCCCGGAATTCGACAAGGTTGCTGCCCTTGCCCTGGGAAGGTTTCTCGATCTCAACGGATAAATAGGCTTTGTTGATCGTCTTGAACCTCATGCGTGAGGTGATTTCCATGCCTTCCGTAACGGGCAGTAGTTGATCATCCTCGAAATATTGAACCCGCCCGATGACCCTTGTGGCAGTACCCACGACCTGCCCCTGTCCGCTTTGCGTAATCAAATGATAAATAAAAAGGGAGAGCCCGGATAAAAGAATCAAGCCGAATACCGCTGCCGCAGCGTATAAATGATAGGCAAGCCGGTAAGCGGTCACGTTTCTTTTCGGGGCTTCGATTTTGGGTTTGGGCGCGCCTAACGCTGTCTTTAAAAGACAGTCGTAATAGGTTACCAGGAGTTTTTCCTGGTTTTGATATTGAGACAGAAGGTCCGCGCAAGCCTTGCATTCGGCAAGATGCTTCATGAGAACTTCCGTTTCTTCAGGGGAAAGTTCCCCATCGAGGTAATCAAGAATCATTTTTTCGAAATTGTCGCAGTTCATCATTTCAAACCTCCGTTATTGAGGCGGGATTGTTTAGACTTTGGGACCTCGTTCATTTTTCGGGCAAGAAGTCGCCGGGCTTCGAACAGGCGGGATTTCGTCGCCTCAACGCTGATATCGAGCGCGCTGGAAATTTCCCTGCACGAAAGACGGTTCATGTATTTCATCCCCAGGATCACCCGGAAGGGTTCGGGAAGATTGGAAAGAGCCTGTTCCAGTTGTTGCAATTCCTCTTTCTGGATAAGGACATCGTATATGGGTACAACCTTTGTCGCATGATGATATACGTCCGCTTTTTTGCCTTCCGCCATGTTCTGTTTTCGAAGGAAATCATAACACAGGTTGCGCGTCATGCTGTGGAGCCAGGAAGAGAGGCGCCCCGGGCTCCGGAGGTTGTTCAGGGAATGGAAGGACTTGACATAAACCTCATGAAGTACATCCTGAGCGATTTCCGGGTCTTTAATGATGCCGAATGCAACGGAATAGACCAGCCCGCTGTAAGGTTCAATCAGCGCCCAGAATGCGTCCGGATCGCCCTGGATTGCCTTTTGAAACCGTTCCCGAATCGTTTGCTCCTCTTTCAAGTTCGATGCAAGGTCCTGTTTTACCATCATTTTTCACTCCTTGTTTCCTATTCGATCAGGAGGAACATTTTATATTCTTTCACTATAATAGTCGTATGAGGAGGTTTTTGGTTGGAACAATCCATAAAAAATTTCAGAAAATGAAGACTGGGTATTTCTGTATAAAAATTCATAAAAAAAAGGGGACGCTTATTTAAAGACGTCCCCTCTAAGTTTAAAATTAGATTAGATTATTCGTACAGCGACCATGGAGAATCGACATTGAGTGGTGGAATCGGAGTGGGAGTGGGCGGAGGAGCATCCAATGAACATACCTTCAGATTGTCAAAAATCAGATAAGATTCCTCAGGTGCATTCGATGAGGTAAACCTGTCTTCATACCCTAAAAGAATCTTTCCGGATGCATAGGTAGCATCTGCATCAGAATAACGGGTTATCTCTTTTACTTCAGTTCCATTGTTAATGTAAACAATGGTTATATGCTCTGATTCTATTGTAAGAGAGTCCATGATAAATGTGATCCAAGAATCACCGGGAGCGCCTCTGTAACGGTATTTATCTACCCCATAAGGCATGAAATTGAGCCATTCATTATTATCCGTGATTCCCAGACCTGATCCAATGACAGTTGCGGGATCTACATCACCGCATGGGAGAACATTGACAAGATATTTGGCGACGTCTTGCGCTGCAGGATCACCCTCAAAGAGGCAGGCGTCACCAGTAGCGCCCGTGCCGCGCTCACCATTCAGGATAAAGAAATAACCGTCTGTATCCGTGGGATTCTGAGAATCACCATCTTGTTGCTGATTGATGATCTTCGCGCCACCATGATTTACGCCAACAATTCCATTTTCCGTAGAACCCGTACCGCCATCATCTGGGGGACCGTTCACGCGGAAGAACATATCAACATAAACGCGGTAATCCCCGGAAAAAGCGGTATTGGTATAGATATTGGCAACTGATTGGATGGCTGGGGTGATTGTACTGGGGTTGACAATCATGCGGATTGCATTCTTGGAGGCGTCGCCTGTATTTGGAGCGACGCCTATGTCTGAGTCGGTAAAGGTAGTTCCGGAAAGGTCTTCACAACCGGTATTCCCGGAGCCCCCATAAACCTTTTTACCAGTATAATCGAGCCATTCGATTGTATAATTCCCGGTTCCCGATTGGGTGAAATTGCTCAAGCTTGCTGCTGTGTCAAAAGTTTCAGAAAATATCTGTGCGCCTTCTGTATACCCGTATGGATTGGTCTGTGCGTATACAAAAAAAGTTAGGCAAAAACAACAAATGGTTAAAAATACAGTTTTTTTCATTTTAATTTCTCCTTTTTGGAAAATTAGAAATAGAAAGAGAATAAAGTGCCTTGTCCACCTCCTCTTTTTTAAATATTATCATTCCTCAAAACATAACAAAATCACAAACTTCCTTTCATTCCTTAACTTTAATTGATATTCCAAATAGAGTTCCTGTGTCAATAAAAAAACGTTTTAACAAACCCAAAAAATAATAAGAAATGAATACTTTCAAATAGCCTGATCTATCAAAGGAGAATTGAAACGTTTCAAATCTTCCACGTCAAGCTTTTTTTCCTGTATTTATCTTTTTTTTAATCTTTATATTTATTTCGATTTATTCCATGTTGATATTGACTCATGATTAAATAATGCTTCAAATTTATATTAATAACTGGTTCCTGTAAAAACAGCCTATGAAAAAGAAAATTTTACTTCTCAATCCCCCTTCAGGTTTATACAGGCGCGACGACCGGTGCCAATCCCGCGTGGAGGATCAAACCGTCCATATCATATTCCCCCCCATGGACCTCGCCTACCTTGCAGCAATAGCACGCCAGGAGCAGGCTGAACCTCTCATAGAAGACTGCCCGGCAACCAGAAAATCATGGAATGACCTGGAAACGATCCTTAAATCCTTTAATCCGGCTTTTCTCCTTATCAGCGCAACAACGGCTACCATCAAGGATGATCTGCGCGCCTCCGTGATCGCCAAAAAATTGAATCCAGGCATCCTCACAATGGCAAAAGGGGAATATCTCTCCCATTTCGGCTCGAAAATACTGCAGGAACACGAGGAACTTGATATTATCTTCACTGGAGAACCGGAATTCACACTCAAAGAAATCCTTTCAGGAATACCTCTTAATGATATTAAAGGATTGATTTTCCGTGAGATATCCGCCGGCGGAGGAAAAATCAATCAAACTGATCAACGCCCCTTGTGCGAGAATCTGGACTCCCTCCCCTTTCCCGCTCGAGACCTTCTCGATAATGCCCTTTACACAAGCCCGGAAACCGGTAATCCCCTCACCGTGATACAGGCAAACCGGGGCTGCCCTTCCCATTGCATTTTCTGCCCCGCAGGAAGGCTTTCCGGTTATAAACTCCGCATTCGCTCCCCTGAAAATATCATTTTCGAACTCAAAGAATGCGTGGAACGCTTCGGCATCAGGGAATTCCTCTTCAATGGCGATACTTTTACCATGAAAAAATCATGGGTTCTGGAACTGTGCGAACTGATCCGGAAGAATAATCTGAAAATCCGGTGGGGATGCAACAGCCGCGTGGACACCTTTGATCTGGAAAGGGCAAAGGCGCTCAAAGCAGCCGGATGCTGGGTGGTGGCATTCGGCGTGGAAAGCGGCTCGGGCGATCTTCTGGAAAAGATGAAGAAAAACGCAACGCCCGAACAGGCGCGCCAGGCAATAAAGGCTGCAAAAGAGGCGGGACTGTTAACCCACGCCTTTTATATCATCGGACTCCCCTGGGAAACAAAGGAAACCCTTGAAATCACCCTTCGTTTTGCCCGTGAACTGGATACGGACTTTTTCGACTTCAATATCGCTTATCCCCTTCCCGGAACGGAATTTTACGAGATCGCTTCGAGGGAGGGATTGTTCGATGAAACCACCCTGTCAACCGGGAGTTACGCCCGGGCTGCGGCGCGTACTTTTACCCTTACGCCTGAACAGCTCACCAGCTGGAGAAAAAAAGCGCTTCTTTCCCTTTATTTCCGCCCCTTATATATCTGTAAAACCCTAAGCCGTGTGATCGGCAAACCCCGGATACTCAAAAACTATTTGAGAGAAGCCTGGCGAAGACTCCGCCATCTTTTATAAAAACGAAGACAAAATCCGATTCATGAATTATAATCATCTGCGTAAATATGTGGAATTTCATTCATTTGCCAGATTGATCTAATTGTCTTTTCTTGTTCATTCAGTTGTATTCAGTTGGTAGATTGACCCCAAATCCCCCCCCTCTTTCAGGAAATCCCGATCATCATAGATGTACAAGGTTTCCGCGCCATGTTCGGATTTATAGATCATATTGCCGCAGAGATTCATTGGATATTATTACTCTTTTTCTATCTCATCCAAAACAATGAAGCCTATAGAACGTTTTTTTGTTTCAAGTTTAGGAGTATCTATCAATTTACGAATTTCACGAACCAGATCGATCAATAATTTATCATGATCGCTAACTCGTCTTTCA
>JAFGFK010000244.1 GCA_016931135.1 Candidatus Sumerlaeota bacterium
AGAATCATGCAAGAATCGAGCGGGAATATTGCGGGATTTGATCGTGATTTGAAACGTTGCAACGGCGTTGCCATAACTTTTATTCCGATATAGTTTGTTATAAAACAGAGCGCATTGTTACAAGATAGACGCTTCTGTCAATAAAAAATTTCATAAATACACGATTTTTTTCGGCGTCAATGTTTCATCTGATTATATAGACGGAAAATCTTGCCAAACGGATGACAAAGAAGTATAATATTATCCACTCTTCAGATGGGTTAATCTATAAGAGATATTGGTGGGGATTTTGTACCAAGAATAATTTTTCATCCCAGGGCGACGTCGAGGGTCATCATGATGGCAAAACCGAAAAGCGCCCCCATGGTGGCAAAATCGTTATAGTGATGGCGCTGGGATTCGGGGATGAGTTCCTCCACCACGACAAAGATCATGGCGCCGGCGGCAAAGGCGAGGGCGTAAGGAAGGATCGGTTTCATCGAAAGCACAAGCGCAGCGCCCAGAACGCCGGCAATCGGCTCCACCATGCCGGAAAATTGCCCGTACATAAACGCCCTGAACCTGCCCATGCCTTCGCGGCGAAGGGGCATGGAAACCGCCAAGCCCTCGGGAAAATTCTGAAGTCCGATGCCAAGCGCCAGGGCAACCGCGCCAAGAATAAGAGCGCGCTCCGCCGCAGCGTTCGCAGCATGCGCCACGGCGCCGAATGCTACTCCGACCGCCAAGCCCTCGGGGATATTGTGAAGCGTAACCGCGGAAACAAGGAGCACGCTTCTCTGCCAGGATGTCTTTATGCCTTCGGCTTTGGAGATTTCCAATCCCAGATGAAGGTGCGGAAGAATCTTGTCCATGATATAAAGGAAAAACCCTCCGGCGAGGAAGCCGATGACAGCTGGTTTCCATGAGCCTCCGGACATCTCGATTGCCGGCGCAAGAAGAGACCAGAAGCTGGCAGCGATCATCACGCCCGATGCGAGCCCCAGCATTCCGTCCATGATCTTCTGATTGAACTTTTTTGTCAAAAAAACCGGCGACGCCCCCGCTGCGGTTACAAACCACGTGAAAAGCGTGGCGAGGAGCGCGCCTTTCACGGGATTAACGCCATGAAAATAATCGACAAGGTTCTCCATATCTTTTTATTCCTTTTACAAAAAACAGGCTTTATTCCGAACCGATCGGCGTTGCCTTGAAATCCCATGTCCACTGGTTGAAGTACAGGTTGCCTCCCTCCCATTCCACCTCGCCGCGCTGGAAATCAACCGGTTCGGAACGAAAATGTTTCTTCGCAGGATGCAGTTCCATACCGTAATCGCTGTTCACGATCAGGCGATAGCGATCGAAGTTTCCGAAATTGTACCATTTCACATGATCATCATTCGAGTCGATCAATCCGTTCGAGGGATCGGCGTAGAGCCACCCGTAAGGCTCGATGTAAAACTGAGTCCAATCGTGCATGTTGTTTCTGGCGGGGCGAAGCGACCATCCGCTCTGCCACCTTGCGGGAATTCCGGCTATGCGGCACATGGCGATGAGGAGGAGTCCCTGCATGCCGCAATCGCCGGTTTTTCGCCGGAACGCCCTTTCGCTGAGATTTCGGGGGAGTCCGTATTCGATCGCGCCGGACCATGGGATGTTTCCTTCCACCCACTTGAAAATCAGTTTCGCCTTCAAGTAAGGATTGGTTTCATTCCCGCAGATTTCTTCGACCTTTTTCCGGATTTCCGGGGTGAAGGTGATATGAGGCGGTCTTTCCGCCGCGAATTTCTTATAAACCTCGCTGTTTGTATCATAAGGTTTGACCTTTGCGGGATCGACGGGCTTCACAAAGGCGTACGCGTCGTATTCGAATGATATGGAAAAGGTCGTGGGTTTATCGCCGCCCGAGATTTGTTCAAGATAAACGGTTCTGTGATCGACTTCACGGGGGGCAATCAGGGGATTTTCCGGAAAGGATTTGAGGAGTTTGATATTTTTTTGCGTGGGGCATTCCTTTGGGAAGGGAAGCCAGCAGCGGATGACTTCTCCTTCAGGGACTTCGCCCGGTTTCACGGTAAGGGAATACTCTATGCGGAAACGCTGGGGCGTCACAAAAGGAGATTCGGATTTTTCCCGCGCATGCAAGGCGTTTTTCGCATGAAACGCCATGCTTGTCTCTACCCCGAAAGCGTCCTTTTTCGGCGTTTTGCGATCCGTGGATCGGGAAACGCGGCGGCTGGCGATTTTCTTGTTCAGGAGATACATATTGCGAACGGCGCGGCGATAATAGCGCCTCTCGCCCTCGATGACAAGGGATTCGAGGTCGCCGTCCGTTGTCCATGCCTCCACATCCTTCCTTGTCGCGTTCGGCATGTCGGTTTGAATCTGTTTCAGAACATCCTCTTCCGTGAGCGCGAAATCGAAGGGGATGCGGCGGAGGCGTTCGGATTCCCAGAGATACGCCTTCCGGATTTCCGGATCCACTCCCTCTTTTTCCGCGGCTTTCATGAGCAGATTCCGGGCTTTGGCGTATTCGCCGGCATCGATCAAGTTCTGAATGTTCTGGGGTATTGTGGCAGCCATAAGAAAACCTCCGAACAAAAGATAGAGAAAAAGAAACAAGGCGGATTTATTCCATTTCATAAGAGACCTCCAGAAAAAAATTTATCTTCCAGGCGCCGTTTCACTTCCCTTCCTTCAAGCGACGGAGAATCTGTTCCGCATACTCGCGGTTCATGGCGTCCGGGTCCTCCTTCGCAACGCGTTCCAGCTCCGGAATCATATCCATAATCTGGGGAACCGGTTCCCGTTTTTCAAACCAGGAGAGACCATAATAACGGATGATGGGATTGGGATCATGGAGCGTTCCGGCGAGGGTGGTTTTGAGCGTTTTCCAATCCCTGTACATGCGTATGGATAGATTGAAGTAATGCCACCTTGCCATGGGATTGGGCGACGCCTTCATTTCGTTCATGATTTCCAGAACCTGGGGGGCGTAACCGCTTTTTATCAGTTGGGAAACAATAGCCCAGTTGAGGTTGTCGTAACGCTGGCATTTATGGGAAGACTTCATGAGCAACAGGCTGTATTCGATCTGATCCGCCTGTTTGAGCCGGGAATGATCTGTTTTCATGAGAACATCCAGGGCTTCGACGAATTTTTCTTCATGGAAGAGGCGCCTTGCGGATTCGAGATTTTCGACGCTTTGGCGTTCCTCGCGAACAACGCTTGCGCGGCTGGGGATATCGAACACGGAACGCCCGAGAAAATTGCCGATGTAAAATGGCGGCGTGGCAATCCCCCTCCAGGGAATGGAGGCGCACGCCGTGACGTATTTCTCATCCCACTTGAAATTATCCCACAAGGCGTCCCCCGTATCGCCAGCGGCGTCGTCTATCACGGATGCGGGGTGAATGATAAAGACATCGGATAAGGCGGCGACCAGTCCCAGGGGAACGACAACCGGAGAGGCGGCGATTTTCCATCCGGTTTTCCTGGGCCAGAGTTTTTTCTCGACAAAATTGAGCGCCCGCGCGTTATCGCGATTCAAGAAGGCGCATCCGCTGAAAATTGCCGCAAGGGCGGAAGCCACAAGAAGTTTCGTTACGATGGAAAAGGCTATGGGAAATTTTCCTCTCATGATATTTCATCCCTTATTTATTGACATCGAACAAGGATCTGCCAAGCCAGTCGCCGACAAAGGTCGGCGGAGTCAGAATCACACAAGGAATTATTAACAGGGCTTTGTGAAACATATTCCTCCCGCGCGGTTTCCAGTATAATTCATAAACGTCATCCGCTGCGCGCGGAACCATGACTGCGGGATGAACCAGGGCGATATCAGAGGCGAGGGCTACGGTTCCGAGGGTAACGGCAGGCGGGGCAAGGGCGATCTGCGCCGCTGTCTTCCGGGGATGAATCCATTCATCCGTAACGTTCAACGACCTCCTGTTGTTTTCGTTGAAACAGGCGCAGGATGCGATGGAAAAAGCCAGGATCGCGAAGACAAGAAACAGCGGGAATTTTCTCCCGGGATTGGTTTCCATGAAAGATCGGTCTCCTTTCCTGAATACATTACATTTTCACCCGGAAGATATCGCCGCCGCTTTTTATGCCGTTTGTGGGATCGTAACATTTTTCCAGAAGCGCGCCCGAAGGCTGTGCGTTCGTTGAAATATAATCCTCGAGGGGATCGATATCATAGACCTCATCAGGACCAGGGCTGATGAGTATCCATCCGTTAATGTCCGAGTAATAAACATAGGTAACATCGGGGTTCCGGGAAAAGGGATCGTTGAAATATCTCGTGATATACGCGACGGGGGTTGTCAGAGTCGAAAAATCCATCTGGCGCAAGGGCTGCGACCATATTTTAAAGCTGGGCAAACTGTAGGAATCGGAATCCGCAAATCCCGCGGAATTGACGCTCTCCCCCTCCAACGCCCAAGCCGGGTAACAGGAATTATCAACAAAATAAGCCTCGAGCCCCGTTGCCATAGAGCGTTGATCCGCTTTGACTCTTGAAACCTTTGACCTGACATCTGGATCAAAAAAACCGGATAAATTGACTTTGTAAATCACAAGGAATATCAGAAGACTGATGAGCAGGCTGCATATCCCCAGGATCATTCCGGCGATCGCCATACCCAGGCCGGATAATGCGCCCTGGCTCCGGCGGATTTCACTTATGGCAATGACGCCGAGGATGAGAGCCGGAATTCCCGCCAATACGCCAAAACAGACAATACTCATTACCCCGAGAACCAGGGAAAATACAGCGATGGAGGATGTCTTCCCGGGAACGGGCGCGTAAGGCGCGGGAGAGGAGGGAGATAAATCCGCGCCGCAACTCATGCAACGAAAAATCGCATCCGGATTCTCATGACCGCACCTGGGACAGAACATGATAAAATTCCTCTTTTCATGTACTATGTATAATATGGGTGTAAGATTCCCGCGTAACTGTCAATCAAATAGTATATCTCTATCAGTTGTTGAGTTCATGTCTGAATTCTATATCATGGAAAAACGGGGTCAAACCCTATAAAAATCCTGTATGCGCATCCTGACTCCGTAACCAAAACATACCGGAATCGGGGGGCAGAACCGAATGGCGCTGATTTTAATCCATACCTGCATTTTGTCCTGTATATGTGTGATTATCGCATTTGAAGGTTGAAAATATTTCAGGAATAATGGCAGATATTTCAAGATTTTGTTCACAAACAATAGAAAGATTCGTCAACAGGAGGAAATTTATCATGAAAATTAATTACCCAGAGAGAATTCCGATGGCAAATACCCCGACTCCCATACAAAAGCTGGAAACATTGAGCAGGGAACTGGGGATAGAATTCTATGCAAAACGCGACGATATGACCGGAATGGAGCTTTCCGGAAACAAGGTGCGCAAGCTGGAGTTCCTGATGGCGGAAGCCATGCAAAAGGGCGCGGATACGGTTGTAACATGCGGCGGCGTTCAATCGAATCATTGCCGCGCTACAGCAGCAGCCTGCGTAAAACTCGGGCTGAAATGCCACCTGATTCTTCGAACCAGAACGCCCAAACCTCCTTATGATGGGAATCATCTTCTGGATTACCTCTTCGGCGCGGATTTTACCTATATGGATAAACCGGAGTATTATGAAAAGGAAGAGGGGGGATTCGAGGAGGTTCTGGAGGGCATCCGGGCAAAAGGGGGAAAACCCTTTTACATTCCCGTGGGGGGATCGGTCGCCATGGGAAGCTGGGGATATGTGAAGGCTTTTGAAGAAATCACGGGTCAATTGGACGCAATGGGCATCAAAAAAGCGCATCTTGTAGTTTCAACCGGTTCGGGGGGAACGCATTCAGGTCTCATTCTTGGCCGCGCCCTAACAAAAAGAACGGAGTTCCGGATAACCGGCGTGATTGTATGCGACGATATTGAATATTTCCAGGGGCAGAACCGGAAAATATTGGGAGACGCTGTCAAGTTGTTTAACCTGCCACCAGAAATCGAACATGAGAAAATTGACCTGATCGATGGTTATATAGGGCCTGGTTACGCCCTTCCCTATCCCGAGCTGATGGAAACAATAAAAATGGCTGCTCTGAAAGAGGCGATCATACTGGACCCTGTTTATACAGGAAAGGCGTTTCACGGGCTTATCATGGAAATCAGAAAGGGGAAATTTCCAAAAGAAAGTCCTGTCGTGTTTATTCATACCGGAGGCGCATTCGGACTATTTCCCCAGAAGGACGTCTTTGAGTTTTAAGACGCCTCAAACTATAATGGAAAGGAAATATTACATAGAGACTTATGGATGCAGTCTCAATATATCTGATACGGAATACATGGAGGGGCGGCTGGCAGAAGCGGGTTACGAAAATTGCCAAGATATAAACCTTGCCAATGTCATTATAATCAACACCTGTACCGTAAAGGATAGAACCTTTCTGGAATTCCGGAAGCGGATTGAATATTTCCGGGAATTTAAAAAAGAAAAGGATCGTGAAGGTAAATTACTTGCCGTAGTTGTTGCCGGGTGCATACCGCAGGCGAATCCGGAAAACCCGATCCTTCAGCCATTTGCACTGATTGGTCCTGATTGCATTGAAGATATTGCGGATATTGTCGATGCAGCCATAACGGGTGAAACGCCCAAACATCTGAAAACCGACAAAAAAGATTCCCGCCTGAACCGTTTCCATATCAGAAAGAATCCCGTCATCGAGATATTACCCATATCCCGGGGATGTCTGGGATCTTGCAGTTTTTGCCAGACGCGATTTGCGAGGGGAAGTCTGGTTTCTTATCCTATGGAAGAAATTATAACTCAAGCAAAAACAAGCCTGGAGGATGGCGTAAGGGAAATTTGGCTCACATCTCAGGATGCAGGCGCATGGGGTATGGATGCAGGGAGTTCTCTTCCTTCTCTACTGGAAAACCTTCTGAAAATATCCGGGGATTACAGAGTCCGGCTGGGTATGGCAAATCCCGATCATATCATCTCCTATCTGGAACCGCTTCTGGATATATTCACGGATGAGAGGATGTTTCGATTCATACACCTTCCCCTTCAGAGCGGAAGCGATGATATCCTCAATAAAATGAATCGTTTATACACAATCACCCAATACCTGGGTATCTGTGAACGCATATATGGGCGTTATCCGGATTTCAGTATATCAACAGACGTGATCGCCGGATTTCCGGGGGAAACGGAGGAGGATTTTGAAAAGACCCTGGAAGCGTTGAAAAAAATCAAACCGGCTGTCGTGAACAGATCAAAGTTCAGCGCGAGGCCGAAAACGCCCGCTTCCCGGATGCCTCAACTTCCTTCTCGAATCATTTCGCAAAGGTCGCAGCGCCTTGCCCGGCTTGTGGAGGAATTATCCCTCGAAAACAACCGACAGTGGATAGGGCGGAGCTGCCGTGTCCTGATCGATGATCGGAAAAAGGCGGGGAGCGTGGTTTCTCGGAACAATCATTACAAACCTGTCGTGATCCCCCTGATTCCGGGGAACCGGGAAGTGAATGATTGCCTTGTTCCCGGGAGGTTTTTACAGGTAAGGATCGAAGAGGCGCTTACCTATCATTTGACAGGAAAACCGGAAATAACGGGGTGAAAAAAACAAACAAGCCTTTAAAAAAGGGGTTGACGAAAAAAACGGGCGGGAGTTAGTAAGGATACGCTTATTTTGTCTATAGAGACGAACGGGAGCAAAAAAGAGGTTTTTCATACTGCTGGGGGTTCGCCAAGCTGGTAAGGCACGGGCCTTTGGAGCCCGCATTCGCAGGTTCGAGCCCTGCACCCCCAGCCATTTTTTGTCATGATGTGATGGAATCCTCCTCATTATCCCTGGCTTTACGGAAACGAAAATGAAGACCAACAACCTGATCGTGCTGGGCGGAAGCGCAAGCAAATCGCTGACAAAGGAAATCTGCGATTATCTCGAGATACCGGTGAGCGGCGCGGAGATGAGGAAATTCTCGGATAGCGAGACCTGGGTCAAGATCAACGAGAATGTGCGCGGATCCGATGTTTTTGTCGTTCAATCCACTTATACGCCCGCGAATGAAAACCTGATGGAGCTTCTGCTTTTGATCGACGCCTTGAGGCGCGCATCCGCATATCGGGTCAATGCGGTAATCCCCTATTTCGGATATGCGCGGCAGGATCGAAAAGACCAGGGGCGGGTTGCCCTTTCCGCAAAGCTGGTCGCCAATCTTGTGACAACCGCCGGGGCGCACCGGGTCATCGCGCTCGATCTCCACGCGTACCAGCTCCAGGGCTTTTTCGACATTCCGGTGGATCATCTGTTCGCCTGGCCTTATCTCATCGAGTACTGCAAGTCATTGAAACTGGAGAATTATGTCGTGGTATCGCCGGATGTCGGGAATGTCAAGCTGGCGCGCGCCTATGCGGATCGTTTGAAGGCGCCCCTTGCCATCATAGACAAGAGGCGTCCGGAACCGAACGTATCCGAGGTAATGAATATCATCGGCGACATCAGGGGGAAAAATGTGTTTATGTTCGATGATATCATCGATACGGCGGGGACGATTGTAAACGGGGCGAACGCATTGATCAAACACGGCGCTCGGGATGTGTATGCGTGCTGCACCCACCCGGTTCTTTCCGGAATAGCAAAACAGCGTATTCTCGAATCGCCGCTGAAGCGGATCATTGTGACCAACACCATTCCCCAGAGTGAGGGGGAGTTCGGGGGAAGGCTGAAGATCGTCTCGATAGCGCCGCTCATTGGGGAAGCGATTCGCAGGATACACCAGCATCAATCCGTGAGCGAGTTATTCAACTAAAACAAAAGCCCGGGACGCAAGTCGCCGGGCGTTTTTATCAAGCGAAACGGTTTTTTAACCAAGAAACGGAGGAACGAGAAGCAATGGACGTCATTCAGGTAACCGCAAAACCTCGCCAGGAGACTGGGGGGGGGACGGGCAGACAATTACGCGCCGAAAATCGCATTCCCGCCATATTATACGGGATCAAGAAGGACCCGGTCAATCTGTCGCTGGATGTTCAAAGTTTCGAAAAGGATTTGAAGCATCTGCGCGGAGAAAACGTGATGATAGATTTGTCAATCGAGGGCAGCGAGGAAAAACAACGGGTATTTCTGCGGGATGTTCAAAGGGATGCGGTATCCGGCGCTTTGGTTCATGTGGACCTGCTGCGCATAGATGAAACTCAGAAAATGACCTTCAATGTACCAGTGCACGCTGTGGGATTATGCGCGGGAATCAAGATGGGCGGAATTCTGGATCAGCACCTGAGAACCATTCAGATTCGCTGTTTGCCCCAGGCTCTGCCTTCTCATTTAGATGCGGATGTCACCAACCTTGAAATCCATCAATCCCTTCATATCAGTGATCTTATCATTCCTGAAACGCTGGAAATCCTGAATCCCGTTACGGACGTAATATTTACCGTACTTGCCGCCAGAAAGGTTGAGGAAGAGGTGAAGGTTGCGGCGGAAGAGGGCGCCGGGGAGCCCGAGGTGATCGGCGAAAAGGACAAGGAGAAGGAAACGCCGGAGAAGGAAAAGGGTAAGGAAAAAGAAAAGGGGAAAGAGAAAGAGAAAAAGTAAGAGAAGCCGGGATTCCTCGAAGGGGGAATTATGCAGCTCATTGTGGGACTGGGCAACCCAGGGAAAGATTATGCGGGAACCCCCCATAATCTGGGTTTTGAGGTATTGGACATACTTGCCGATAAACTGGGCGCGTCCTTTCGTTCCTCGACAAAATACCGATCTCTTTACGCAAAAGGACTGATCGGCGAAATTCCGGTTTACCTTCTAAAACCTATGACTTATATGAACCTGAGTGGAGAGGCGGTCTTCCGATTTCTGCGTTACCATGAGATGGAACCATCGGATATTCTGGTAGTATCGGACGATATGAATTTGCCGATGGGGAGGCTGCGAATCCGCAGGAAGGGAAGTCATGGGGGGCATAAAGGTCTGTTATCGATCATCGAGCTCCTGGGAACGGGGGATTTTCCCCGGCTCAGAATAGGGATCAAGCCCGAGTTTCCTGTTGCGGATTATATTCATTATGTATTGAGTCCGTTTGGAGAAGATCATCGCGGGGGGATGGCGGACGCTGTAGAAAGAGCTGCCGAGGTTGTAGAATACTATGTGATGCGCGGTTTTGCGGGAACCGCCGCAAAGTACAACAAAATCTAAACAAATTTGATATTGACATTATCGACCCGTTATTTGAAAGTCTCTTTCGTTTTTTTGACAAAAAAAGGGAAACCGTTCTTCCCCCCTGTTTCAGGAGCGAGCCATCGTTTTCCTGAAACTGTTTAAACCGAAGGGAGGTGTATTCATAATGTCCAAATATGAAAGCGTCGTTATATTAGACGGTCTTATCACGGAGGAAGAAGTCCAATCTCTACAGGATCGAATTCGGGAACTTATCCAGAAAGAAGGCGGAGAGGTCACCCGGGTCGATTACTGGGGCAAAAAAAGACTCACTTATGATATCAAGAAGAGAAGAGAAGGATATTATACTCTTTTTTACTTCACGGCGAAGAACTCGAATACATTGACTCAGTTGGATCATTTCTGCCATATTGAGGAGAAGGTTCTTCGCCACATGATAACGCATGAGGTTCCTTCCCAGTACGCCAAGAGCGCTCCGGTTGAAAAACAAGCGGGGTCGCCCCCGGCTGCGGAAAAGGATGTCTCCGAAAAAGATACGGTCGCCCCTGAGGCGGAAAAACCCCAAGTGGTTTCCGAGGTTACGCCTGAGGAGGCTCCGGAGACTGTAAGGGAAACGCCTGGAGTCCCTTCCGAGCCGGAAACCGGGAACTGATCTTTTTCTACCGCCTTGAAAGGAGGATCGAGTCATGTTTGAGATGAACAAGGTTTTACTTGTGGGAAACCTGGCGCAGGATCCGGAGATACGCTCCCTTACGTCAGGAACAGCGTTGACGGAATTCAATCTTGCCGTGAACAGGCGTTACAAGGATCGCAACGGCGAGTGGCAAAAAGATACCGTATTCATCCGGGTGGAGACCTGGGGACGTCTTGCGGAGATTTGCGGAGACTGGCTCAAGAAGGGGCGCCGGGTTTTCGTGGAAGGGCGTTTAAAATTGGACTCCTGGGAAGCCAAAGATGGAACGAAGCGTTCCCAGATCAAGGTTACGGCTGAAACCGTTCAGTTTATCGACGCCAAAGGCGCGGAAAACGATGGCGGGGCAAGCCCGATGAAAAAAAGCGACGCTTTGCAAGAGGCGCCCCAGAATGCGCCGGAAGAGGTTCTTGAAGAGCCGCACGGCACAGATGACGATTTGCCGTTTTGACTATTGAAATCGGAAAGGAGTAACGCATGGCTGATGACAGACAAAACAGAATGGACAGAAGAGGCGATGAATATTCAAAGACGCCCATGCGTCGGTTCTCGAAACGTAAAGTGTGTTCTTTTTGTGTGGAAAAGATCACCGTGATCGATTACAAGGATATAAAAAGGATAAAACGTTTCGTCACCGAGCAGGGGAAAATATTGCCGAGACGGATTACCGGGACATGCTCCCATCATCAAAGGTTGTTGACGCATGCGATAAAACGCGCCCGCAATCTGGCATTGATTCCTTTTAAATCGATTTAAAAATAACTTTAATCAGTCGATGGGTTTTTTCAGGGTTCCATCGGCGTTCAAGAGATCGTAAGGCGTCAGCCTGGGAGTAACCAGGTTGACGGCGTTGCGCGGTACGCTTTCGAGAGGCTTTTCGGAAAGCAGGTAAATCACGCCGTCAATATTGATTTCCTGCTCGTTTTCTTTTCTTGCCCACTGGTGGGTGAAATCAATGACAAGAGATTTTTGATCTTCAAGCCATTGCCTGTAATCATTGCGGGCGTTTTCTCTCCTGTCAAGACGATTAAGAAAGCCCAGATTTCTCACGTGGTCGGAGCGGATAACTTTGTCCGCCTCGGTATTGGCTTCATTGGCAAGCGTCGTCACGGAATTTTTCAGGGCGTCCAGGCTGGAAAAATCCAGCTTATTCATGGTTGAGGTAAAATCCTTTTTCAGAAAGACCGACTTGGAAATATATTCCTCCCATGAGGTCATTTGATTATACCAGTATTGCCATGCCGCCTTGTCGATAATGATCTCGATGGGTTCATCAGGCGGGGAGTTTAACAATACCTGGTTATAGGCTTCGATGAACGCCGTGACCTGTTCCCTGTCATGTTCCGGGGTTTCGCTTTTAATCAGGCGTTTAATCGGGTATTGGCTGTAATCGGGCGCTTCGGGCGCTTCCTGCCGCTGGGATTGCATGGGCATCGCCGCCTCTTGGCTTGCGCTCTCCCCCTCCGATTGTATCGCCTCGGGCGGTACGTCCCTCTTGTAAAAAGACGCGGGCTCCACTACGGTTCTCTCCCCCATTGCCGGCGTTCCCTGATTGATGATTTTCAGTTCCCATCTGGCATTGGCGGAAGGGGGCGCCTTTTTCACAGCGTAACCCTCTCCCTGGGGAAGGGGGACTACAACATCCTGGGCGAAGCCCGGATGAATAACGAGCAAGAAAAGTAATAAAAATACGGGTATTCTCTTCCACATGGTTCTTCCTCTCGAATTAAATTAATCTTTCATAACCCATTGAACGCGCCCATTGCAAGCTTTTTCTTCCATCCCGGCGCCTTGGGGCGCATTTCAATTTTCCGATGAAAGCCGAATGGAAAAATTCGTTTGAACTTTGGAGTGCGGTAGCCATGCTACCGCCTTTCTCTTCA
>JAFGFK010000245.1 GCA_016931135.1 Candidatus Sumerlaeota bacterium
ATATCCTTATCATTATGATGGATTTTTATAGAGAATGACCCCGCAGGAATCATCCTGCGCTCCCGGTATAGAGTCTGGATGCGCATATAGGATTTTTATAGGGTTTGACCCCGTCTGAGTTCTAATCGGAAAACTGATGCGCCCCCCTTTCCAAGGGATCGAGAATTCTGATGGACGCTTTTTGTTTGAGTTCCTCGATCATTTCTTTTTTTATCTCCTGGAATTTTTTCTGAAACAGGAGATCGCGCGTTTCGATCTTATCATCCAGCCGCAATAGATGAACGCCGGATTCGGAACGTACAGGAAGGGATATTTCTCCCTTTCTCAATTTTTCAGCGGCGTCTTCGAGCGGTTGAGCGAACTGTCCCTGATTCACGATTCCGAGGCTGCCTCCCTTTCTTTTTGTGGCTTTGTCTTCGGAATATTTTTCGACCATGCGTGAGAATTCTTCTCCTGCCTGTATTTGAGAAAGAATGTCAAGCGTAAGTTCTTCCACTTCGCGTTTCTTTTCTTCCGTGGCATTTTCCGGGAATTTCCGAAAGATATGGCTGAGGCGATATTTAACGGCAGGTTCGCCCTTTTGTTTTAAAGATTCCGCAAAGTCCTTTATCTCCTGATCCGTGATGGAAATATTTTCCGCAACTACTGCATTGATGAGGAAATCCCGTTCCTCCCATTTCTGCGCGAGTTTTCTGAATTCAAGCAGGTTTCCATAAAGCGCATCGATATGATGATAAAAGGAATCTTGTTCATCGAACAGGAACCGCACATCGTTTATGAATTGATCCGTACTGGATGAAACGATCTCAAAAGGGGGCGTAATATTCAATTGTTTCGCCCTTTGAACGAGGATTTCTTCACCGATCAGATCTTGCAAAAACTGATCTTTCATGGGGAGAAAGGTTTTTTGCGGTATGATTTCCATCAGATACAATTCCCTCCGTATTTTATTTTGCAGGTCGGATTGCGTGATCAGGGAATCATTCACTACAGCCACTACGCATTCCATGACATTTCTATGAGACGCTGCGGTAGGGGAGCTGGGAACATCTCCCGTTGCGATACTCATGAGGAAGGGAAGAATCAATATCGGTATAAAATAGAGTTTCATTTTTTTAAAAGTGCGTATGAAAACCCGTTTTTCGCGTGTGCAGCGCGAACTGGATGATATAATCCAGAAGCCTGGGAAAATGGATGCCGGCTGCAGCGGCGCCCTGGGGGAGAAGCGAGATAGGCGTCATACCCGGGATGGTGTTGCATTCCAGGATATAGATTTTATCATCCCGTAAGATCATATCCATGCGGCTCATGCCGCTGCATCCGATGAGTTTGTATATGATTTCTGCGGTTTCGCCGATACGATCGAGCATATTCCGGGGGAGTCTTGCCGGCGTGAATTCATCGGTCATTCCGGGGGTATATTTGGAATCGTAATCGAAAAAAGCCGCTTTTTTCACGGCGATCTCGGTGGGGGGGAGAACCAGATGCTCGGTGGCGCCGTTTCGATCGATCCGATCGATGACGCCGCAGGTAACTTCGACGCCCTTGAGGAATTCCTCCACCAGAATCTGGGAATCGTACCGGCGCGCCAGGTGGAGCGCTTCATGCAGTTCTTTTCGATCATGGGCAACGGACATTCCCACGCTGGAGCCGATGCGCGCAGGTTTGACGAAACAGGGGTATCCGAATTTCTTTTCCACCGCCTTTATGAAATCACTGAAATCGGGTTCAGATGGAATTTCCAGCTGAAATACATAAGGAGGAACCAGGTAATTCATACTGGCGAGGAGCCTGAGGCAGCGGATTTTGTCCATAGCGAGGGCGCTTGCCAGAACCCCGGGCCCCGTATAACAGAATCCTCCGAATTCGAGGAAACCCTGGAGAATGCCGTCTTCACCGCCTTTTCCGTGAAGCAGGAGCAGGATCACATCCGGGTTTAGAATTTTGAGGGATTGCAACACGCCCTCAACCGGAACCCGCTCGATTCCATCTACAGGTTTATCGCTTCCGGATTTGAATATTGCAAAGTAGGGATCGATGTCCTCAGGCGTTCTCGTATTACCGAGGTATGCCTCCGGGATGAGCCAGTCGCCTTCTTTTCGGATGCAGATCGGCAAAAGGTCGTATTTATCAGGATCGAGCGCTTTTGCCGATGTTTCTCCGGAGGAAAGCGATACCTCGTGTTCCGGTGAAGTTCCGCCGCAAACAAGGGCAACCTTGATTCTTCTCACGATACGACTTGTTGTTTTCGTGGTTTGTGACGCCATGCGATTCCCAGGGGATTAAAATAACATCTTTTGAAACAGATGAATAATGAACTGATACATCATAGATGGCAAAAGTCAAATTGAAAAAATGACTTGAAATTTGCCCTGATCAGGTTGTGTAATTCATGGCGTACTCATTAATATGGACGAAAAAGGATTCCAATGAATCCCATCGTGGAAATCGAAGCGGAATACTGCCAGGATGCTGAAGCGGCTCTTCAAAAAGAGTGGTTTGTCGCCAATTCCCTCGGAGGGTACGCCTCTTCCACCCTTTTATGCTGCAACACGCGTAAGTATCACGGGCTTCTTGTGTATCCCTCTCATCCGCCTCTGGGGCGTATGATGATCCTTTCACGGATCGAGGAAAGATTGATCCTGGATGGGGAGACATATCATTTATCTCCCAGTTTTACATCTGATGGCGAGGATATTACGGGGAATGTTTTTCTCGTGAATTTCAAAATGGACCCCTTTCCCCTGTTTACCTATGCGATAGGCGATTGGGAGATCGAGAAAAGAATCATCCTGCGCCACGAGAAAAATTGCGTTTCGATTAAATACAGGGTTTTGTATGGAAATGGGAAAGCCTCGCTTACCCTGATTCCTTTCCTGTGTTTTCGCGGCATTCACGCCCTTCAAAACCCGAATCCTGATCTTACTCCCATATTGAGGATCAACGATCCACGGAAGATCATTTTCCAGTTCGGACCTGAGGGGAATGAATTCTGTTTTATTCACAACGCCAGGGAGGTTTCGCCGGAAATTCCGGTTGAAGAGGAATTCGAGTATCCGGTTGAAAAGGAGCGCGGGTACGATTCCAGGGAATCTCTTTTCCGGATATGCGAATTTCAATACAACTTATCCGGCGAAGAATCCGCTTATCTCACTTCCGGTTCGGGAAACGGCTATGATATCGATCCTTCCACAATAAGGCCTGATGAGGTTCACCGTCATCGCGTCTTGTGGAGAAAAACGGTGGAAATCCATCCCGAAAAAAAGGACGATCCGGTTTTATTGAATTTAATGGTCGCTGCCGACGTTTTTATCGTGAGGCAGGATAGCGAATACAATGTCATGGCGGGTTATCCCTGGCATTCCATCCATTCCAGGGACGCCCTGATCTCCTTCCCCGGGCTTTTTCTTTCTTCAGGAAGATACGAGGAGGCGAGGCTCTTTCTTTTATCCATGATTCGACGTTACAGGGATGGGCTCTTTCCTGATCATTTCCTCGAGGATGGGGGGTATCCCAATTATAACACGGTTGACTCAAGCCTCTGGTTCATTAATTGCGTTTATGAATATTTTATTCATACAAAGGATGCGGAAACGATCAGAACCCCGTTTTTCGATGTGGTAAAGGACATCATTCATAATTATGTATCCGGAACGCACTTCAATATCCGGCAGGAGAAAAACGGTATGATTAGCTCGGGAGAAGAGGGATGGCAGATCACCTGGATGAATTCGAGCGTCGAGGGAAAGGCGGTTACGCCCCGCATTGGGAAAAATGTGGAAATCAACGCCTTGTGGTATCATGCGCTGAGGGTAGCCGCGTATATTGCCGATGCGCTGGATGATGAGGAATTGTACGCTGCGTATGAAATTCATGCGGAAAAGGCGCGGGCGTCTTTTGAAGAAACATTCTGGAATGAAGAAGGGGGCTATCTTTTCGATACGATCGGGAAGGAGAGCCCCGATTCCTCCATAAGACCCAACCAGATTTTTGCGATAAGCCTGAGATTTCCTGTAATAAACAACAGCGAGAAAGCCGGTAAGATTTTTGATTGCGTTACGAGGCATCTTCTGACGCCTTTTGGTTTGCGAACTCTTGCGCCCGGGCATCCGGATTACAAACCGCGTTACAGAGGAGATCAATCCGCGCGTGATTTTGCGTGTCATCAGGGAACGGTTTGGCCCTGGCTTACAGGCGCATACATCGATGCCCTGTTGAATGTCAAAGGCTGTACGGAAAAAACCCTCGGAGAGGCAAGGGCATTGCTTGATCCCCTGATCGGGCATATAAATGACGCGGGGCTGGGGAGTATATCCGAGATTTTTGACGGCGATCCGCCTCACGCCCCGCGCGGCGCGATCGCTTACGCTGCAAGCGTGGGAGAAATTCTGAGGTCCTATATGAAAATTCTGGATAAAAAAAGGAGATTAGCCGCCGATACCGGCGTGAATACCCCCATTAAATGAAAAATGAAAAATGAAAAATTAGGGAAGAAAAATGAAAAATTAGGGAAGAAAAATGAAAAATGAAAAATTAGAAATGAGAAAGGGATTATGGAGCGTATCTTAAACAAACTTCAGCTGGAAAAAATCAAATTCGATTGCCGTCATTATTCAGGTTACAAACCATGCGGATTGTCTGAATTCTGTGAGGATTGCCGCCATTACCAGCCAATCGGCGTCCGTATCCTGATCATCAAACTGGCTGCCATGGGCGATGTCCTTCGAACTACCGCGATCCTCACCGGTTTGAAAAAACAACATCCCCAATCCCATATTACATGGATTACGGATTCTCCCTCATATTCCTTGTTGAAGAATAATCCCTTCATCGATCGCCTGTTGAATTACAATCTGGAATCTGTCCTTACCGTTATGGGAATTCCTTATGATCTTGCGATCAACTTTGAAAAAGAGGAGCGCGCCCTTGCTTTGTTCGATAAGATCAAGGCGGAAAAAAAACTGGGTTTCGCCTGGTCAAACGCCTTTACCCTTTCCGTAGCCAATCCCGGAAGCCTGTATTCCCTTCAACTGGGGCTGCATGATGAATTGAAATTCAAGATGAACGCGAAGAGCTACCAGGAAACTATCTATGAAATGGCGGAATTGCCTTATGAAGGGGAATCTTACGTATTGCGACTCTCGGATTATTCCCGGGAGTTTGCGGAAACATTCCGGGCAAAACGGAACATGAAATCCGGATGCGTTTCCGTGGGATTGAACACAGGATGCGGGGGGGTATTTGAAACCAAGAAATGGACAGCGGATGGTTTCTGCGAGCTGGCGCGTCTTTTGGCAAAGGATGGGCGCCAGATTCTTCTCCTCGGAGGGCAGAGGGAATGTGATTTCAATCAGTCTATTCTGGAAAGCGCCGGAGTCCCTGTCATCGATACAGGTTGCGATAATTCCCTGGAGGAGTTCCTGGGGATCGTGTCTTTGTGCGATGTGGTGGTGAGTTCGGACAGCCTTGCGGCGCATATCGCCCTTGCGCTCGAAAAGGAGGTTGTGATATTTTTTGGATCCACATGTTCCCAGGAGGTGTCTCTTTTTGGAAGGGGAGAGGCGATTGTAACGGATTTTCCATGCAGCCCGTGTTACAAGCGCCGATGCGATAAAAAACCGACTTGTATGGACGCGCTTTCCGCTCAAACGGTTTATGAGGCGGTTTGCAGGCGCATCGGAATTTATCAATCCCGCCGGAAGTGAAACGTGCCAGAATATTCTTCAAAAACATGGCTTTCCATCTTATGGCTCCCTGCATTCATTATCCTGGCGCTCATGAGTTTCATGCCTCTCAAGCGTATCTATCTGTCAACGCGGTATCCTTATCAGCTCGATTATGCGGAAGGGTATATAGCCGTCGAGGCATGGCAATTCTCGGTGGGGCGGACCATTTATTCTTCCTTGGAGGATTATCCTTATCTTGTGGGGAATTACCCCCCCTTGTATCCCTTGATTCAAGCTCCCTTCTTTTTTATATTCGGACCTTCTCTTTTCTGGGGAAGGTTGATCTGCGTTTTATCCGCCATCGGGATTCTGATTCTTTTGTTTTTTATTGTATGGCGTCATACCCGCTCTTTTCTTTCCTCCATCCTCGCGCCGCTCATTGTGATGAACGCTTACGCCTTTTATGAATGGCTTGGATACGCCCGCGTGGATTTCCCCGCAATATTTTTCAGCATCGCGGGGCTTGCGGTTCTGATGAAAGGGGAAGACAAGAAAAGACTCCGGCTTGCCGCTCTTTTTTTTCTCTTGTCGGTTTATACAAAGCAGATTCAGATTTTTGCGCCTGTTTCCGCATGTATTTATCTTTTTCTCAGGGATAAAAGGAAAGGGCTTCGCTTTTTCTGCTGGCTGGTCGGATTGGGCGCGGGTATCTTCATCCTCCTGAATATTATCACCAAGGGACAATACTACCTTCATACGGTTGTTTACAACGCCAACAGGTATGATTGGTGGCAAACGAAAAAATGGCTTGCGCATTTATTGCGTTTATATCCATTTTATCTGTCATCCATTTTCCTTGTGGTTGCGACTATATTATATGAACGATTGAAATGGAATACGAAACGAGAGAAAGTCGTTCCTGATCTTTTTATCATTTATGCGGTTACGGGAATGATTTCCGTTTTTACCATAGGCAAGATCGGCGCGGCAGCCAATTATCTCCTGGAATTTCACATTGCTCTGGCGCTCTTGTTCGGATTGGGTTCCGGATGGCTCGTTCGCTCACTCCCGGATTGGAATAAAAAAATCGGGCTTGCCATCATGTGCCTCCTGGTTATCCTGCTCGTGAATCTTCATGCGATTCATGTAATCAGGTTCCAGCGGATTTTATTCAGCAGACCTGATCCTGACAGGATCGCCCGGGAAAAGGGAGACGAACTTCTGGAAATGATACGGGATTATCCCGATCCCATTTTATGCGAACAGCCGATTTTCCTGCTCCTTTCCGGTAAAGAAGTTCTGTTTCAACCCTTCATCATGTCGCAAATCCAGAAGGAGGGCAAATGGGATCAGGAGAGATTACTGTCCGATCTTGACAGCGCAAGATTTTCCATGATCGTTACGGGGCAGGATATGTTTCAGGAAGGGCATATCTGGCAATATACAAACGAGATGCGCGCGATGATCCGCGAAAAATACAAACCTCTCCTGGATGCAAAGTCCGCAACGCGAAGCCTGATGGAATCGCCCTATGGGGGAATTCCTTATTTTATCTATGTACCGAAGTGAGGTTTATCATGGCGCAAAACGAAATTAATAAACTGAAGGAAAATATCGAAAAGGTCATTCTGGGAAAGTCGGATGTCATACGCCATGTTCTTGCCGCGCTTCTGGCTGATGGACATGTTTTGATCGAGGATGCGCCCGGGTTGGGAAAAACATACCTTGCCAGGAGCCTGGCGCTCTCTCTTTCCGGGGTATTTCACCGCATCCAGTTCACGCCTGATCTGCTTCCCTCGGATGTCACGGGCGTTTCCATTTACAATCAGAGAACCCGGGCGTTTGAATTCCAGAAGGGACCTGTTTTCACAAACATCCTTCTTGCGGATGAATTGAACCGCGCCACGCCCAGAACCCAGTCCGCGCTCTTGGAATGCATGGAGGAGCGCCAGGTTACGGTGGATGCAATCACCCATGCGCTTCCCCGCCCCTTTTTCGCGCTTGCCACGCAGAATCCCATCGAGCACCAGGGAGTGTATAATCTTCCCGAGGCGCAGATCGATCGCTTTATCATTCAGATCACGATCGGGTATCCCAAACACTTTGTCGAAATGGAGATACTGGAAGCCCAGAAAAAGGCGCATCCCATCCATTCCCTCGAACCCGTGATGAAGGTGGAGGATATTGTCCGGATTCAGGATGAAGTGAAGAATATCTTTGTGGATGAATCGGTGAGGGATTATATTGTTTCGATTGTAGAAAGAACGCGATCTCACAAATCGGTTGCGCTTGGGGGAAGCCCGCGGGCGTCTCTTGCCCTTTATCGCATGGGGCAGGCAATGGCTTACCTCGATGAAGCGGAATATGTATTGCCCGATGCGATCAAGAATCTTGTCAAACCGGTTTTGCGGCATCGCCTCATCATCAAACCCCAGGCGAAATTAGGCGGCGTAACGCCGGATCAGATTCTCGAGGATATCATCCGGGAGACGCCGGTTCCAACAAAAAGTTTGAAGTTTAAAGTTTGAAGTTTGAAGACTATAATTCAATGTCTTTTCCATTCCGTTCATTTTGTCCTTCTCGTTCATTTCCGTGTAAGAGGATGCGGGAAAAAGGATAGCCGATAATTGGAAACGCAATTTACATTTCTTTCCAAGCGAAATGTCCTGGTATTCTTTTCTTTTTTCTCATTGTACATGGGATACTCGCTCGGGAATCGTCTCCTGATCTGTTTTGGATTTGCCCTGCTTGGGCTTGTCATCATGACAGGGCATTCCGCTCATAATTTCTTCCGCGATTTTTCCGCGCAGCGTATTCATTACAAACGAACCTTTGAAAATGAAGAACTGCGCGTGAAACTCCGCCTCACCCCGGGCGTCTCCATACCTCTTTATATGCTTGAAATCGAGGACTCTTTTCCCGCCGGCGACGTGTTCAGCGTCAAATGCCTTATTCCTTATCGCATCGATTCCCGCTCCACGCTCGAACTGGAATATGCCACGATCTGCGCCCGCAAAAGGGGGGCGTATGTGCTGGGTCCCCTGAAACTTGTCTGTTCCGATCCCTTTGGAATTCACAAGCGAAAAGTTGAACTTCCGGTTTTGACCGATCTTCTGCTTTATCCCCAGGCGCCGGAGCTCACTTTTTTCGAAGTTCTGGGAGAGGGAACTCTTTCCCAGGTGGGAATCGAAACCCTGCTCCGCCCCGGGCGCAGCGAGGAATTCATCGGCCTGCGCGAATATCGGAAGGGAGACAGCCCCAGAAGAATTCACTGGCGCTCTTCCGCGCATCACCAGGAACTCCTCGTAAAGGAATTCAAGGAGGATATAGTTACAGAGGTAAGCCTTTTCCTCGATATGCGCCGCCTTGCCTTGAGCGGCATCGGCGATGTTACCAGCGTGGAATACATCATCAAGGCTGCGGCTGCGATTGCAAAGATATCCATTGAAAAATGCCACCTCGTACAGGCGTTTATCCTCGCGGAAGAGATGAAACATATTCCCGCAGGTGGAGGTTATCAGCAACTGATCACCCTTCTCGATCGTTTCACGTTTCTGAGGCCGAAAGGGGAGGGAATGCTCGAGGATGACATCGCCTCACGTCTTCCCCTCCTGAAATCCGGCTCAACGGTGATCCTGATTGTGAGCTCAACGAACGTTCATCCGGAAACGCTGCTTCCCCTTTTGCGTCAGATGGTGGATAAGAATATCCGGATTTCCATTATCCTTGTGGATGATAGAACCTTTATCAAGATTTACAAGGATCAGGAGGTACAACATAAAAAGGCGCTTCCGCTTTTCATACTCGAGGATATTCTTTTAAGGGAATCATGCAGTTTGTATTTTCTGTCAAAAGGCGATGACATTGCCGGGAGGTTGCAGGAAAGGTAAGAATGCCGCAGAAAAAAGACATATCCGGAATGTCTCACGGCGACGTCTATCATCCCCTGGTCATTTCCGTTCCCGGCGCCGGAGAATCGGGGGATTCCATACCATATCGGGGAACTTTATATTTCTTCGCCTTTCTTCAAACCGCATGGATCGGCATCGGGGCGTTGTATTTTGATCCTTACATGAAAAATCTTGGTTTTTCCTTCAAGCCATACGCGTATATTCCCCTTGTCTGCCTTTTCTTCGGTTCTGCGATCATGATTGCCATGATTCTTCAAACGCTTTTGACCGATTATTTCAAGCAATTCAATTACAGCGAGAAGTTCGCATTTTTCCTGGTTCACTTAGTGTTCTTTTTCCTGCCGAGCATGTTATTGCGAAGGTTCAGCTTCACGCTTTCGATATTGTGCATGGATTTTTTCATTCTTCTTTGCCTTGTGACGCAGATTCATTTCCAGCGCCTTTACGCCGCCAATATTTTTCTTTTGTCTGTCGTTATCATCCGTTTCCCGCAGGTTTCCCCCTTATGGATTGCGATTGGTTTTATCCTCGTTGCGTTATCCATGCGATTGGATTATTTTTATTTCAAGCTGGATTCCTACGGGGAGGCGCGACGCCCCGCATTTGAGGAAACCGTGAAGATCGGAGCGTATTATCTTATTCCGCCATTATTATTTGCCGCGCTGGTTTACAGGTTTCTTCCCCCGCTTTCCCCCAGGATCAGGTTTGATCGCGGAATCTCTTTCACCATGCCTTCGCGGGATGTTGTGATGAGTCCGCAATATTTTTCGCGTTTGATTCTGGAGGGGGCGCTCGTGGCGATACTCCTGATAGTAACCATAGCCCTTCTCAACTGGATGCAGAGGAAACTCCGAGGGAAAAAGCCTCCACCGGAAATCCCGCTCAGGGGAGTGATGCGAAAAATCCAACGGTTTTTCGAGGAAAAGATCATCCAGCCGCAAAAGGAAAAGGCATTGAACTCACGCGATCGCGTTATCCTTGAATACAACCGGTTTTGCGAGGAAATGGGACGGTTCGGTTTCGCGCGGGAATCATATCAAACCCCGGATGAATACGAGGCGCTTCTGTTTCCCAAAACCGATCAGAAAGAAATCCTTCAATCTGTAACGCAGACTTTCGATCATGTCATGTATGGCAATCATGGTATTGACGAAACAGAGGAAAGAAGTTTCACCCGCTCCCTGAAAAGCCTTATTCAAGGATTCAAAAATAAGTATTAGAAAATAGTTGAGGTGCGCATCTTGACTCTATTCCGGGAACGCAGGATGATTCCTGCGGGGGCATTCTCTATAAAAATCCCTCATAATTATAAGGATATCTGTTATGATAGGAAGCGCCGTATAATATTATTCAGCATAATATTTCCTTAAAATACCTGGATTTTTATAGGGATTGCACCCCGATTGCAGATGGTTGAAATTCTCATTATTCTTTCGGGTACTGGGCGCTGAGGGCGTCGAGCAGGATGGAACCCGCGCTCTTTTTCTCCTCGCGCGTCTGCACAAGATAAAGCTGCTTCAAACTCAACGGATAATCCGGTTTGGCGCCGGGATTCGTCCATTTGGGAGGCAGCCCTGAAAGGGTAATTTCTACAAAACGCCACTCATCCTTCCAGAAAATTCCCTTTGTTCCCTCCGTGAAATCGACGAGGAATTCCTCCCCATCCTGATCGGTTAAAATGCCTCTCAACCATTGCTCCTTTCCATCGCCCCATATCCATACCCCGATTTTATATGGTCTCCCGGGTATGGCGCGGTTGATGTTCAGATATACCGCCGATGTCCCCCCATGAAGCATGTCATAATCGAGCCGTATGGATGCAGCGCCTGCCTTTTTGTTCTTTTCCTCCCTGGATATTTTTGTTTTATCTTCGCTGCATTTTGTAACCGTCAACTCGAGTTTCTCCGGATTTTCAAAATCATCGATCACTTCGGTTTTGAAATGATCCACATAAACGGGAATCTCTTTTTCAACTCCTCCTATGGAAAGGTTTAAGGAATATTTTCCGGAAAGACTGGAGGAAAGCATTCCCTTTGCCGCATCCCATTCGAGCCCCATTGGTTTATTGACCGTTATCATGTGGGGGAGGAGATACAGATATTCCCCTGTGGAATCTACCGCTTCGATGTTTAATCTGGTAGGGTCGCCTTTTTTCATCATTACAATTTCAGGAGAGACGAAAATCTCCTTTGGTTTTGCAACCAGCACGGGCATTTCTCCCGATGCCTGCGTTCCCTTGATACGGGCAGCAAGGCTTCCTTGAGCGGGATTCTCCGAAGATGTGAATACGCCATCTTTTATTGTACCAATATTTCCCTCAATTTTCCATGAAAGGGAATCGGATGGAAGGGGATTGTAGCGTTCGTCAAAAACCTGTGGTTTGAGTTTCAAAGAGGCGTTTGCGGGAACTCGCAACATATCAAATCCGGGATTCAGATGCGCCGGAGCGCCGAGTGGGGCGCTGCTGGTAACGAGAAGGGCGTTGGAACATACCCGGGGACCTGTTGCGTCCGATGGGCGGTTTGTTACCTCACCCCGTACCCACATTGTGGAAGAACCTCCACCATCCAGGTTCATGGCGTCCCATGCTCCCAAGTCTTTCATATACCAGGCAAGGTAGTCAAGGTTGATCCCGATGCTGAGGGAAGGCTGACGCCCATCCACAGTAACGAAAAACACGGTCTTTTTGTCCTTTGAGATTCCGAGCGCAGTTCTTGGATGAAACGTGGTGGAAAAGGATTCTCCAATCTCTTCCTCCGCCAGTTCCACGGAGATTTTCCCATCGCGCACCAGCCTGGGTATCCCTCCCACAGCCATGACAATCGGTTTATCGAATCCGTTGAGTTTCGCAAGAAGAACCGCTTTTTCCCCTTTACGTAATTTCTCCATGAAGGATTGAGGGGATGAGCCGGGCGTAAAGAGGAGCGTTTTTTCATCCGGGAATGCCGTTTCCGTTTGTGACTTGAGGATATTTTCCACAAGAACCTTGCAGGGCTGGTTGGGCAGGAATTCCGGATCGATCTGCTTCAGGATGAAAACATCCCTGGGGGAGGGGAATTTAACGCTGTCGCCATAACGGGGCGTGAAAATCTGGGCATCCTCCCCGATGTCCTGAGGATTGACGTCATTAATGGAGAGCGCGGCGCCGCCGGCAGTAATGCTGATTTCCATCCCGACCTTGACGATATGGGAAACGCCTTCTTTATCCACAATAAACGCGCTGCGTTTGGCATGGGGTCCTTTGAAAATCGTATTGTCATCTACAAACAATCCGATGGGTCGATGGCTTTTCCCCCAGAAGTCGGCGTTGATGGCTGCGATAACGGTTTTTCCGGGTTGATTTTCCCGGGACGCAATGGATGCCACGCGTTCGCCTTTGTGAAGCATATCCTGCCCCTTTTCCGCCTCGAGTTGCAGGAAGGGATTATCCAGCTTGATGGTGAGCGTATTGAAGAAACGGGGATCGTTTTTTTTCCATTCTGCGCGATGAAGAACCCCTTGTTCCACCGGGCGCTCCTCTACAAAGTCTTTTTTCCCAAGAAGGAAATAAGGACGGTAGCGGAAATTATGTAAAATCTCTATCTGGGAAGGAATGGGTTCATCGATGTCCGGACTTTTTGTCTGTACCGCAGAACAGGATAGAATAAGGGAAATGAGGAGAAAATAAACGGGAAGATTGAGGCGTTTCATTTTTTATACGCTCCTTTTGCTTGATTAGAAATGTATAAGGTGAGAATATGGGTTCAAACCCTGTAAAAATCAATGATATTTTCCAGAAGAAAGATCCCCATAAAACTTTGAGGCGGATTCCCATCCAGGGAATCCGCCTCATCCGGAAGGAGGATGAATCAGGGTTGCGGTTGTAAAGCGTTCATTCCGAAAATTCCTTCCCAACTATATTCAGGGCCTGAAGCCGCTGTTTGTGGCGTGGATTTTCCCGCGCTCCAGCGCACTCCCTGCGCCAGAAGCGTTTGAAGCCCGGGCGTGATTTCCGGTTGGGGACTGAATAATAGAACGCGTCCCGTTCCGAATTGCGTGGCTATAATGGCGTCTTTGCCAGGAGTTGATTCTTCAACCTGCTCATTGTTCGCAGGTTCGCCAAACCGCGCAAGGATTACATAAGGAGGGAGATAGGGATTGTCCCCCTGGTTGAATGCGGGTCCTTTATGGAGATAAATGGAAAAGGGGAGCAGGCGATTGCCGCCTTTGGCGATTGCCATGCATGAAACCAGCTCGCCCGATGCTGAAATCGGGATTTCGGCTACAGTGGCATTGATGAGTTGAATGTCGCTGATAAATTCCCCGCTTCCCAAGGTAGGGAGCGCTGCGCCTGCGCCGATTCCCACATAGCCGCCGCCAGATGATACGAATTTTTCGATATTGCGACATCCCTCGCGGCAGAGTCCTTCTCTGATAGCCCGTTCCTTTCCCCCGGGAACCATCAATACCTGGCAATCCGTGAGTTTGCTCCCAAGAATGTCTTCTTCATTTACCAGCTTGATTTTCAGGTCGTTGAATCGCTTCAGGGAGGCGCCTATACCATAAATGCTTTCGTAACTTGCGCCCGAACCGGTATAAACGGCGATTTGTATATTGGGAAGGGGTTCGGTAACAGGACGTATGCCGAACGCAACAATAGTTATAATAAGTAATACGCAGATGCCGACAATTAAAACCTGCTTCATCTCGAGCTACTCCGGGAACAGGAATTTAAACAACTAAAACAACAGGAACCGGAAGAGGAACAGGCTGCTATAATAATCGATTCAAACAACAAATTATTGATTCTTTTTTCATCAGAAACATTCCGAAATGTCAACAGGAAAATAAAAAAAAATTATCATAAAAGATTGAAAAAATTAGACTTATATAAGATTTTTCTTTAAGATTCGCAGAGGCTTGAATTGATTCGGGATGGCGGGTTTTTCTTAAACCAAAACTTTATACGGGATTTGAAAATCGTATCCTCGAAGGAAAAAAAATAATTATCGAAAAAAATGAAAAATTCAAAAAAGCATAAAAAACGATAAAAAATGAATATAAAAAAATTTCAGTTCCATCATTAGAAAAATCTCAGGTTTGATCAATCTATTGACTATTCAATTCCATTGATATAGGAAATCGAAATTATCATTTATTAATCAGGAGGAATCTCATGCAAGGCGTTATTCCGATTCGCGACCATATTTACTGGGTCGGCGCGAACGATCATGAAACCGATCTGTTCGAATCCATCTGGCCCCTGCCCCG
>JAFGFK010000246.1 GCA_016931135.1 Candidatus Sumerlaeota bacterium
CAATAGGTATGGATTCTTTACGATCTTCATAATTGATGGTCATGCCGAAATAAGCCTCCATGACCTCGAATTTGTGCTTGTCGATAGTCTGGAGGTTGATGGGCATGATGCCGTCAAACATCAATTTCCGTTTCTGTTCCTCGTCATAATTGGTCGGATCGATAAATTTGACATGGAGATTTCCCTTGGCGTGAGCCTGGTATTCCTTCAGGAGGTCTTCCACATCCTGGCGTATATTGGAAAGGTATGGGGGAAGTTTCTGGCTGAAATACGCCTTGATATTGATTTGATCCTTCAATCCTCCGACGATTTTTTTGCTCGAATCCGTGAGGGTGTAGAGTTTGTCCTTTGTGAGATCGACGCGCCACACCAGATGGCGGGCGACGAGGAAATTCAAAACCATGATAATAAGCAGGATGGATATCGTGAGGACGACCGTATTGGCTGTTTTTGCGATTTTACCCACCTTAGAATCCTCCATTCGTAATATTGGGTTCGTTAAAGTTCAAATCCCATATATCGGAATCAACTCCTCCGTTTGATCAAACAGGAATTCAGAAAAAGGAAAAAGAAGATCACGGAGAAATAATAGATGATGTCGCTGAAATCGATCACGCCGCGGGCGATATTTTCAAAATGCTGACTTAATGAGAGATATTGAAAAAGGGGAACGAGCGCCTGGGGAAGGGCGAAGAGCCCGAAGGGATCGCCTATCATGTACAGGAGGAAACAGATGCTGGAACCAACGATCCAGGCGGCGATCTGACTATCCCAGAGGGAAGAGGCGAAAAGGCCTATGGACATGTAAGCGCCGCCGAGGAGAACAAGCCCCAGGTATCCGCCTATGATGGGTCCCTGATCTACGCCAATCCCCTCTTTAACCGTTGCCAGAACGACAATGGGAAGGGCAAAGGTAAGTAAAATGGCAAGGATGAGGAAGAACCATCCACCCAGGAATTTTCCCATAATCACCTGCGCATCGGTAACCGGGGACGTCATGAGGGTTTCAATGGTTCCCAGTTTTTTTTCTTCAGCCCAGAGCCGCATGGTGATGGCGGGGATAAAAAGGATGAAGACAATCGGGATGAGGTTGAAAAAGGGGCGCAAGTCCGCCTGTTCCCGGAGGAAATAGCTCCGCATAACCAGCCACTGTGTGATGATCAGAAAAGCCACGAGAAAAACGTAAGCCAAAGGGGTGTTGAAGTATCCCCGGAATTCCTTTTTCACTATGGCAATCGTGTTTTGCATGTTTCCACCTCTTGCAAGATAATGATAGGGTTGAAAAAACCCGCCTATCAACCGGAAGTCAGTTCTCTGAATACATTTTCCAGGCTGGCGCGTTCCTGGCTGAGTTCCGTCATGATCCAGCCGTTTTTGACGGAAAGATTATAAATATCCTCGCAGGGGTCCTTGCCCTTCTGCGCTATGATTTCGAAACGGGAGACGTCGCCGTTTGCGCCGCTCACAAGCCGCGCGGATTCCACGGAGATGAGTTCCTGGAGCCGGGATTGAACCTGATCGCGGGGTCCTTTCAATTTGACATAATAGACTGTCCTGCCGCGGCTTTTATCGGCAAGTTCCTCGGTTGTGCCATCGGCGACCAGTTTGCCGTTATGGATAATGATGGCGCGGTTGCATGTAGCGGTGACTTCGGGAAGGATATGCGTGGAAATGATAATCGTTTTTTCCCGGCTGATTTTCTTGATGAGTTCGCGGATTTCGATAATCTGGTTGGGATCGAGCCCGGAGGTTGGTTCATCGAGGATGAGGATTTCCGGATCATGGATGAGGGTTTGGGCAAGGCCGACGCGCTGGCGGTATCCCTTGGAGAGTTCGCCGATATTTTTCTTGATCTCGCGTTCCAGGCTGCAGATTTCGACCATTTCGCGCATCTTCTGGATTCTTTTGCTTTTGGGAATTTGGCGGAGTTCTGCGATAAACAAGATATAATCGACCACTCCCATGTCCATGTAAAGGGGGGTATTTTCAGGAAGATAGCCGATTTTTTTGCGGATTTCCAGGGAATGATCCTGGATGTTCAAGTCTCCAATCTGAACGGAGCCTTTATCCGGAGGCAGATAACACGTGATGATTTTCATGGTGGTTGTCTTTCCTGCGCCGTTGGGGCCCAGAAAACCCAGGATTTCCCCCTTGGAGACCTCAAAGGAGACGTTATTAACCGCAACGGTTTCCCCGAATCGTTTGGAGAGATTTTTAACCGTAATCATACTCCCTACCGCCTTTTGAAAAATGAAAAAGTCTAAAATCTGTCTTTACTGGAGCAATGGTTATGCCATTTGGGCAAGTTCAATAATATCAATCATATACAATCAATCCCGTTTGCCAATTGTGAAAAAATGTCGCACGAGGGGGAAAGATGTCCCTGTGAATGCGTCATTTTGCGCTTTATGAATACAAGGGAACCACGAATTTCCAAGATAATCCACACGAATTTATATTGAATACTTGAAATTAGAAATCATTAGTTAAAATGTATATTTGATACTGCCACTCCTCTAAAAATGGGTGGTTTAAAAAACCGGGGAACGGAATTTCATGGATATATTCGCCCATAGTTTATCCGGGGTTTTGCTTGGGCAAATCGCCATGAAGGAGAATGCCGCAAAAGAGCGGGGCTTTTATCTGGGAACCGGAATAGCTGCTCTTGTTGTTCCGGATATTGACGCTGTTTCCTA
>JAFGFK010000247.1 GCA_016931135.1 Candidatus Sumerlaeota bacterium
ATCTCCAAAGACCTCCCTTCGGGTTGGAAGATCGAATGGGATGATACGTTCGGCATCCTGCGTTTTACCGCAGAAAATTCCTCCTATGCCCTGTTCCTGGATAAAAAGACCTTCCTGATCGATGGTGAAATCAACCAGGCAAAGGAACCCATTGCAAAAAAAGACGGGAAAATTTTTGTGCCGGTTTCTTCTCTCGAGCTTATGAAGAATTTGTTTCGGGAGGTTTCCCTTCAGGAAAAACCGGAGATCAAACCGACTCCCACCGCTGCCCAAACGCAGATGCCTTCTCTTCCCGAAAAAACCCCATCCACGGTTATCCAATCCCCGGAGCCTGCGCCTCCCGCTCCTTCCGGCGTTTTCCGGATTATGATCGATCCAGCATCAGAACCATTGAAGTGGGAAGCGCCGCGTGAATCAAAAGCGCCTCTTCCCAAACAGGAGGTTGTCACTCTGGAGATCGCTCTTGGGATCAAGAAAATTCTCGAACAGGAAAAGGGCGTAGAGGTTATGATTTCCAATCGAAAAGGAGAAACCCTTTCCCCTGATGAAAAGATTGCCCGCATCAATACGAGCGGGGCGGATGTTCTTGTTTCGCTGCGATTGAACGCCTCGCGTTTTGAACGCCTCGAGGGCGTTGACGTTTATGTTTGTTCCGATGCGATCGATCCCGAGGCGGCCGATAGAAAAATGCGTGATGTAAAAAGCGTATTGCCCCTTACGCTTGCGTATCTGCCCCATCAGCAGGGCAGCCTAACTTTAGCGGATTCCCTGTATCTGGAATTGAGCAGCGCCCTTTCCTGCCGCGTCGGTCCCATCACCCCTGCGCCGCTTTATCTTTTGAAAAGAACGGCGAAACCAGCGGTTCTGGTTTCCTGCGGGTATGTCTCCAATCCCCGCGAGACGTCTCTTCTTACCAAAGACGCCTATCTCGAAACCCTCGCGCGCGCCATTGCAAACGGAATTTTGAGATATAAGAATCAAGTTATTAATAAAAACAGTTGACTTTATTAGGATAAAACAACAAGACACATTCTATACAAATTTAAAATAAGGCGATGAAATTGAGTTTTAGTAAAAGAATCAGGGATGCTGTTCATGGTTTTATTAATTGGGATTCTTCGGAATATAGCCTTGTAGATAAGCCGGTTTTTCAAAGATTGCGAGGAATTAAACAGCTTGCCATGGCTTATCTGGTTTATCCTTGCGCAACGCATACTCGCTTTGATCATTCCCTGGGCGTTTTTCATATTGCCTCCCTCATGACAGAAAAACTGTTGAATGAAAAGAACGAAAAAGAAGAAAAATCTCTTATTAGAAAAGCTGCTTTGTTACATGATTTGGGACACGGTCCATTTTCCCATGTATCCGAAGACGCCCTTGAAAGGTTTTATGATAGAGGCAAGGTAAAACCGGAATCGAAAGAGAAGATTCATGAAATGATAACCAGAGATATCGTTCAAAAGACAAAAACACTAGATTTGAGTGATATAGACAAGAATAATATTTGCAGGTTATTGAAAGAGGGATATGGCATTCATTTATATAAGGATATCGTCTCTGGACCCCTTGATGCGGATAAATTGAATTATTTATTGAGGGACAGCTTGTTCTGCGGGGTAAAATATGGCATCTATGATTTGGAGCAGATTTTGAATTCCATGTGTAGAGAAAAATGGGATGATAGTGATGAATGTCTTATGTTGGATGATGATGGCGTTTTTTCACTCGAGCAGTTTATTCTGGCAAAATATTATATTACGAACCAGGTTTACAAGCATAGAATAAGGCGAATTTCAGATAGCATGATTTCGCGAGCGATTATCTGGGGAGTGGAAAAAGATGAAATAGTTGATCTGAAAAAACTGTATTCTTATGATGGATCTGGGGACTTTGTGGAGAATTATATCCTTTGGGATGATGATCGATTCCTTTTGGAATTTTCAAAAAAAGAATACAAAGGGAAAGTAATATTTGACATGATTAAACGGTTAAAGGAAAGGAAATTATTCAAGAGAATTTATAGTGAATCTGTAAGCAACTTTGAGGACTTCCCTTCTATTCCCTATGAATTGGGAAAAATAACAGTTGAAGACCCAAAAAGCAGAGATATAGAATCAAAAATATCTGATAAATTGAATTTAAAGCCTTATGAGGTCATTTTTAAAGTATATACGTCAAAAAATGTATATGGAGGATCTAAAGAATCTGAAGAACAGATTATGATAAAAACCTCTGATGGGATAAAACCCTTCAGTGAAAAATCATCTCTTTTTAATTCTATAGGCAAAGAATTTTTTGATCGTGAGATAGAGTGTTATGCTGCTGTTGAATACAGTGATGCTCAAGAAAAATCCAAAAAGGAAAGAGAATACAAAACATTGATATCCGATATAATAAAATCTGAATTTACTAGTGGAGGTGAAATTGATCATGGATACAAGTGATTTGTTGATACTTTCTCTGAAGTATTTCGGGGGAAAAGTGGGGGGCAAAACCCTTCTTCAAAAGAGGATTTTCTTCCTGGGGGAGTTACTGGAGAAAAGAGATTTGGGCTATTTTCCGCATTATTATGGGCCCTTCTCTCAAGATGTTTCAGATTGTTTGATCGTCTCTGTTTTGAATGGATATGTTCAGGAAAATGTCTTCCCTTATGGCAGGGATCATCAGGGATTCGAGATGCGCCGTTATGAATATCAATTATCGGAAACAGGAATCAAACTCGCCGATATCCTTGAAAGACGGCTTTCAGAACAGACGCAAAATCTCAAGAACGCCGTTGAGCGTTTCATGAAAGCCGCTTCCGAGTTGAATTATATGGTATTATCTTATGCCGCGAAACTGTATTATATTCTAAAACAGAAAAGCAACATCGGTTTTCCCGCCACTTTTGATGAGATTAAGGAAATGGGGGATAAATTTAATTGGAAAATTGATCAAAACGACTTCCGGAAGGGAGTTTTTGCCCTCCAGAAACTTGGATTGGTTGAGTTGAAACAAAATCCATAAGAACGAGAAACTTATACCGTTCACTGGATTTTTATATAGTATGCCCCCTTGACGCAATCCATTATGATGCGTAAAAGGATAGAATTCAGACATACCCCCCCATTAAACTTTCCGAAATATTTCCGAAAATTTATATTGACTTTCCGAAATATTTCCGGAAAATATCATTTCGGTTTCTTAAATATTAAATGAAGTTTGCCTTATGGTTTCTTAAATATTTAAGAAAATCTTATTTTAGATTCTGAAATATTTGGGAAATTATGAGAAATCCCACACATTTATCCCCGGTTTTATACCGTATCCACAATATTATCAATGCTAAAGGTGATCTGTATGGTTGATGAAACTTCTAATAAGATCAAAACAATATGGGCTTTTAATCCGGCTGAATTAAAAGAAGACATCCTCAAAATACTGGTGGGAAGGGATCGGGAAATATCCGACCTGATCCAGTGGCTGAAGATCAATAAAGGCTTCATCCCGGAAAAACACCGGCTTTTCCACGGACCCCGCGGTATCGGCAAAACAACACTCCTCCTCGCGGTTTATTATACCATCCTTAAAACCCCGAACCTCCTGAAGGCGTTTCTCCCTGTTATATTCAGCGAAGATTCCGCCCTCCTTAACAATGAGACGAATTTCGTAAAAACCGTTTACGATTTTTTATCGGAGAACTCTGATAAACTTGAAATGAAAAAAGAATTCGATCAATATAAAGATAAATGGACGCCCTATCTGGATTCCCTCATCGAATTCTCCCATTCCATAAACCGACCTTTCGTGTTTCTCATAGATAATCTTCAGGCGTTTTTTGCTGCGGTTCTCGAGGGAAGAGGGGGCAGAAAAGGCGCAGAGGAGAGGCGCTCCTTTCTCGAAAAACTCCTCTCGAAACCTGAATTCCTGGTTATCGCATGTTCCCTGAAGATAAGCGGAAGGATCAAAAATAAAAAGGAAATCCCTTTCCGGGAGCGTTTTGAAAAGGCGCTTCTATCGAAACTTAACGACTATTCCGAGGCGTCCACGCTTCTTATAAAGAGGGGGCAGCTGGAAGGAAAGGACTTTTCCGCGAATTTCCCAAAACTTTCCGGGCGCGTTCGCGCCGTTTTCGCCCTTTCCGAAGGCAATCCCCGTTACCTCGTACTCCTTTACAATATCCTACGAAAAGAACGATTCGAAAACCTCAAGGTGGATTTCTGTTCCATCCTCGATGGACTTACCGGTGTTCTTGATTCTGAAATCGAACGACAGATCTCCGCAAAACAGAAACCGGTTCTCAAGGCGTTATGCAAGTGCGGCGGAAGGGGAACCGTAAAAGATGTAATAAAGGAATACTTCATGGAAGGCGTTGAACCTGATGAAAAACAGGAAAAGGAGATCGGAAACGATTTATACTCTCTTCTGGAAACGGACTTTGTGGAGGTGGATAAGGAAGCGAAGGGAAGTCCGAAGACGTATCAGATCACCCCGCCCCTTTTCCAGTTATGGTTCGAGATGCGGCACCTGGGGCGTTCCCATCATGTGATACTGCTCGAGATATTCGAGAGGTATTACCAGCTTCCGATCGAAGATGTTTCCACTGGGTATCGCGCGTTTCTGGGCGATATCCGTTTAAGCCCGGAGAGTGTTACCCTGCGCGCCCCGGATTTTCTCCTTTATTCCCATCTCGCGGAAAAGGGATCGGAGCATCTCCCTGATCTCATGGAGGTAACTCGCTCCATAACAGATTCGAAAAAGAGAGAAGATTTTATTCAACTGGCGCGTGAGTATGAAAAACAATATCACTCAATAGGGAACAAAGAAAAGGAGTTTCAGAACC
>JAFGFK010000248.1 GCA_016931135.1 Candidatus Sumerlaeota bacterium
AAGGTCGATCGCGAGGAACGCCCGGATATCGACCATTTCTATATGACAGTCTGCCAGATGATGACAGGAACCGGCGGATGGCCCCTCACCATCATCATGACGCCCGATAAAAAACCCTTTTTTGCCGCAACCTATATTCCCCCAAACTCCCGCTTTGGAATGATGGGAATGATGGAACTGATCCCCCGCATAAAAAACGCCTGGGAGAATCAGGAGTCCCTTATCCGCGAATCAACCGGAGAAATCCTGTCGCATGTTCAAAACCTCGAAAAGTCTCGCTCACGCGGCGAGCTCGATGAAACCATCTTCCATAACGCCGCTCGTTTTTTCAAAAACAGCTTCGATCATGAATACGGCGGATTCGGAAGCCACCCCAAATTCCCTTCACCGCATAACCTTCGTTTTCTCCTCCGATACTGGAAACGAACGAGTGATGACAAGGCTATCGAAATGGTGGAACAAACCCTCTCCTGTATGCGAAAGGGAGGCGTCTTCGATCATGTCGGGTTTGGCTTTCACCGTTATTCCACGGACAATCGCTGGCTGGTTCCCCACTTCGAGAAAATGCTCTATGATCAGGCGCTTTTGGCAATGGCATACCTCGAGACATACCAGGCAACGGGAAAAAAGGAATATGCGCAAACCGCGCGGGAAATTTTCACATACATTGCAAGGGATATGACATCTCCCGGAGGCGGTTTCTATTCTGCGGAAGACGCCGATTCCGAAGGAGTAGAAGGGAAATTTTATCTCTGGATGGAAAGTGAAATTCGCAATATCCTGGATTCTGAAGAGGCTGACCTCGCGGTTAGAATATTCCGGGCGCAAAAAGACGGCAACTTCCGCGATGAGGCGACCGGAACCCCCCAGGGGAAAAATATTCTGCATCTGGAAAAGCCGATAAGTGATTCTGCATCGGAACTCCATATCCCGGAAAAGGAACTCGCTTCCAAAGTGGAATCCATCCGGCAAAAACTTTTTACGGAAAGGGAAAAACGCATTCCGCCATTAAAGGATGATAAAATTCTCACGGATTGGAACGGGCTCATGATCGCCGCCCTTTCCCTGGGAGCGAGGATTCTCGATGAATCCCCTTTTGCAAACGCAGCAAAAAAAGCGGCGGATTTCATACTGGATCAAATGAAAACCCCTGAGGGACGCCTCCTGCATCGTTTCCGCGATGGCGAATCCGCCCTTACGGGATTTCTCACGGATTACGCCTTTCTTGCCTGGGGATTACTGGAGATTTATGAATCGACCTTTGACGTTTATTATCTTAAGGAAGCCATCTCCCTGATACAAAAAACGCTCGATCATTTCCTGTGCGGCGAATCCGGCGGATTTTTCCTCACGCCGAATGATGTCGATGATATCCCGGTTCGCCAGAAAGAGGCTTACGATGGCGCTGTTCCATCAGGCAATTCCATAATGGCGCTTAATCTCTTGAGACTCTTCCGCATCACCGGTAAAATAGATTACGAGGATATTTCCCTGCGCCTTTTCCGCGCCTTTGCAGAACAAGTGATGGAGTCTCCCACCGCGTTTACCCAGCTTCTCATCGCCCTTGATTTTGCCTTGGGACCTTCCACAGAAGCGGTTGTTGCGGGAAAAATCAACGAAGATGATACGAAGGGAATGCTGAGAATTTTACGAAGGGAATTTCAACCATGCCTGACAGTTCTTTTCCATCCAGCGGATGAGCGGCAAACAGAGATTTGGGATATTGCGGATTTTACGCGAAACCAGATTGCGATAAACGGGAAGGCGACCGCATACATCTGCCGGAATCGAGTCTGCAAAAAACCGGCGACCAATCCACGGGAATTGCTGGATCGGCTCCAGGAATAAATGCCGGGATTCCCTATTCTATATCCCCCACTTTTTCTCCAGTTGGGAATAATAATTGATTACCTGACGCACGTAATCCCTTTTCTGCAGATAGGAAAAGGGCATGAAAGAACGCTTGAATCCGTTGAATACGCTCTCCCGGAGCTCTTTCACGGATAACTTCAGCTCCGTTACGGCGCGTATGATCTCGTCTGTGGACGTAGTGCGGGAAACAAGACGGTTATCCGTACAAAACGTAACCGATATCTTGGAATCCAGCATCTTTCTGCACGGGTGGTTTTTCAATGCCTTCAAATCCGGATTGGTTTGTAGATTGCTCGTGAGACATATCTCGATCGTGATGCGTTTATCCGCAATATATTCCGCCAGAGCCTCGATGTACTTTTCACGATCTTCGATCGTTGAGGTCTTGATCTTCTCCGCATCGAAGAGATAATACCCATGCCCGATGCGGTCTGTATGAAGGTCCGTGATGGCTTCGAAAATGCTTTCTGCCCCGTAAGCCTCTCCCGCATGAACGGTTTTACGCAAAAAGGATTTATGCGCGAATTCATACGCATCGATGTGATCGTGAGCCGGGTAACCGTCTTCCTGCCCCGCCAGATCGAACCCAACAATAGCGAGCCCTTCCTCATCGCGTATCTTCACCGCAGCCCTTGCCATTTCCAGAGACGCAGCCCTGAATACGGTCTTCTCTGGAGAATACGCCTGAACGTCGAGCAGGTTCCGGTAATATTTCGAATATCCCCTTCGGAACATCCTGAGGGCGCATACAATAACGCCAAAGGCATAACCCGGTTCCGCGCCGCTTTTGATCTCGGGTCTGGAATTGAATTCTTTCGTTGCGCGCCGGAAACCCTTATCCACCGCCCGCAGAACCGCCGGCATTTCCATCTCTTCATTGATATGCAGCTGGGGCGCAAAGCGCGGCTCTATGTATCGCACGCCTTCGGAAAAACAGTCCACCGCCAGCTCATACGCTGTTCGCTCGAGGGCTTCGGAATCCTGAAGAACCGCGCAGGTATAGGCGAATCCCTTCAAATACTCACCCAGATTCTCGTACCGTTCCTTGAAAACCGTTTCCCGCATTTCTTCCTCCGTACAGGAAGGAAGCGCCACGTTTCTCTCCTTCGCCAGCTCGATCAAAGTCTTGATCCGAAGCGAACCGTCGATGTGAACATGCAGATCCGTTTTGGGGATCGCCTTGATGAAGTCCCTTGTTATGCCCGCCATAATTTCAAACCTCCCGAGCGCCGATCATCCATTGGCGTTTAAAAGATAGTTTTATCTTACAGCAGCGGCGTATCTGTCAACAATAAACAAGATGATCCGCGAGAAACCGTATGGCTTTCCGGGTAATCATATCGCTTTAATAATATTAACCACGAATCCGAGAGGATTTATATTTCTTTTGCATTTCTTGGTGAACTTCGAGGCTTAGTGGCAGAAAATAAAAAACCTGCGTATAATCGATAAACTCGCCTTCATACCCCGAAAAGACCAATCAAATACTTATTATAAAAAAGAGAAACAGCGTTATTTTGTGGTAAAAAAAAGATATCTTAACCACGGGGGACACGGGGATCACGGGGGAAAATACGAGTGAAATTAAAGTGATTAATTTTTTGGTTCTTCTCCAAAAAAGTTGCAGAAATCAGGTGAAAATTATATGAGGCATTGGTTAGGTTTCAATTATTTATATCACCCTCAGATATTTTTTTCCCCTTGTATTGATACAGATCATTCTTGAAAAAGGTCTGAAGGCGCTTTTTCCCCGGATTGATTCAAACCGGCTGTAATGGAAGCGCCTTCAAAATCATAGGCTTTCCCCTTCCACCGGAGAACCGTTTCCGCAAAAACCGGATTGGACAACAGGGCAAGAAATAAACACGGAATTAAACATTGTAGGTTCTTCTCCAAAAAAGTTGCTATGATTTTGGATCAAAAGCCTGAATAACCTTCAAGGAAAAGTATCTCTCATCATGATAACCA
>JAFGFK010000249.1 GCA_016931135.1 Candidatus Sumerlaeota bacterium
CATCAAACCGGAGATGCCGCCACTGGCGCCGATCAGGGGAGCATGAGAAGCGGGAAAGAATCCCGCATGAACAAAGTTCCCGATAATCGTCGCCAGAAATATCAAAAGAAGAAAACGTTTCTTCCCCAGGGAATCCTCCACCTTTCCCCCGAAGAGCATCAAAAAATACATGTTCCCTATCAGATGAAACAGGTCGCCATGGATAAAAAAATTGGTGATCAGAGTCAAGCCCCCCATGCGGAACATTTTCGCAGGAATCATTCCGAGCTGCATCACTGCGGATTCCAGATAGTTGAAGGATACAATGCTGACAAGACATGTCAGAGCAGTGAGAGCCCACGTCATCCAGGGCATGCTGTTGATTTCGTGTGCGGTAATCCTTACCGGAAGTCCGAGACAAGCTGGTATCATTTCCCACCATTCATCCGGAACCATCTGACCTTCTCTCACCTGATCGGGTATATCCTTGATTTTTTCCAAGGCGAGGATAATCTCGCCTTCCGCCCTGGGATCGATGTAATGCGAGCGTATTTTTTCCTGTGAAGCGGAGGGGGGGCGGAGCATATCGACGAATTTTTTATCGCCCTCCTCGATCCCGGGAAGGGAAATGACCTCCTGATATTCCGGTGGATCGAACCATACCAGGCTGCAATCGCGGCAGACATCCAGTTTGGGAGAATTGGGGTGAGGGCTTGCGGGAATCTCATACATATATTTCTGGCAAAATGGACAAACGCGATTTTTGTCGCCGAAACCCTGCCTTCCCAAACCCCAGAACCAGGTCAAGTGTTCTTCGTTTATGATTTGTGAAAGGAGGGAAACAGGAACCAGGCGTCCTTCGCATTTGCGGCAAACCCAGTATTTGCCATATTCATTTTGCGCAGGGCAAAGTCTGGCATTGCAATTTGGGCAGGAAGGCATGGGAAAGAATATCCTTCAGGATTTTTACAGGGTTTGCCCCCTCTTTTTTCTTCAGCTGGCGCCCCTCGGGCTTGACTCCATAGATGCCAGGTTTTTCATCGCTATTCAAACAGCTGATGCGTTACCTTTTCCCAGATTCTTCACGACGCGGGCGATGATGGTTTCAACCGGGATTTGCGGTTCGCCGAACAGTTTGATCATGAGGGAAACATCCGCATAAGCGGATTTTTCCTCTCCGCCTTTTTTATGATCGAACAGGATTTTTCCCTTTCCCAGAACTTTTCGGATCGCCTCTGCAAGTTCCTTGTGCGTAAAAATGCGGGGATGGCAGCAATTCACGGCAAACGGCGGATTTGCCGCAAGTTTGACAGCGTCTTTTGTCATGCGTACGATATCCTCCAAACCGATCACCTGGATTCTGGTATCCGGGTATTCGCTGATTTTATGTCCGGCGAGGAGATGTTCCGCAAAACGCCGCACCACGCCGCGCGCCGGGGTGTTCACATGGGCATAGCGAAGGTTGATGCAGTTTTTTCCGGAGCTGGAGCAGAAATAATCGATGAGGCGTTCCTGGGCAAGGCGGGTATGCCCGTAATAGCTGGTGGGACGGCAAAGGGATTTTTCCCAGGCGGGTTCGGGGCTGTCGCCGTAAACATTGATGGCGCTTCCGTTGATAATGTCGGCGATGCCTGCATAACGTTCCACAACGCGCCCCACTCCATAAAAATTGACGGGCCAGATGAGGGAGGGATGGGAAGGGTCCCAGATTTCCAGGAAGAGCGTATCCACATCGGGAAGAGTTTTGGGGTTATCCTGGAGGACATCGAATCGGATCAGGTTTGCTCCGGCTTTTTGCAGTTTGGCGGCAATTTTTTTATCGGAAAGCCGGGATGCCCCGTAAACCTTCCAGCCATCCTTCAGGAGGGATAAAGTCAGGGCGCTTCCGATGGTTCCGGTAGCCCCGAGTATCAAGGCGGTTTTTTTCTTTTTCATTTGAGCGCTCCCTTGTTTTTACGATTACCCAGACGCCTTTTTAATGGCTCTGATGTGATCGGGCGTTGTCCCACAGCATCCGCCGATGATGTTGGCTCCCGCCCGGATGAGCGCAGGAACGAGGGACGCCATCTTTTCCGGCGTTTCGGGGAAAACGTCTCTCCCGTTTATATTTTTCGGAAGCCCCGCATTGGCGTGAACCAGGATCGGCGCATCGGGAACCGCTGCCCGGATTTCCTTCACGATATCGATCATACCTTCGATACCGTTGCCGCAGTTTGTACCCACGATATGCGCGCCTGCTTCGAGGGAGGCTTTTGCCGCATCCGTCGGGCTGACGCCCATCATGGTGCGATATTCGCCCCTGACGGTTTTCTGGAACGTCAATGTGCAAAGGACTTCGAGTTGCGTATTTTCGCGAGCCGCTCGTATGGCAGCGGTGGCTTCATCCAGGGCGCTCATGGTTTCCACGCAGATGGCGTCCGCGCCGCCCTTTGCAAGGGCTTTCGCCTGTTCCTGGAAGGCGCTGTAAAAATCTTCCTCAGTGACATCGCCCATGGCGGTCATTTTTCCGGTAGGTCCCACAGAGGCGATCACCCAGTGATCACTTCCCGCAGCCTTGCGGGAAATGCGCGCGGCAGCCTCGTTGATTTCGAACGTTTTTTCCGCAAGACCGTAATGAGCGAGCTTGAAGCGCGAACCGCCGAAGCTGTTCGTCTCGATCATGTCGGCGCCTGCGTCGATGTAGCTTTTCGCCACAAGAAAAACTTCGTCGGGGCGTTCCAGGCACCAGTATTCAGGGCATTGCCCGGGTTTGAGCCCGCGCGCCTGAAGAAAGGTCCCCCACGCCCCATCCGATATGAGAATCTTTCCTTCTTTCAAAGCCTCGGTTATTTTTACCTTCCTCATCAAACGTCTCCTCTTATCAGTTCGCTTATATAACAGTAGTTTGGCAAATTCAGGGATCAAACCCTATAAAAATCCTCATATTTTCAGAAGAAAACCCGTTATATAATATAATGTAAAATATGATTGAGAAATATAATATTTAAGCGCGTTGTCCTTCAAGAAAAAACAACATGTAAAAATTATTTACCCGGTCATATTATCATTTTGAATTTGTAACGTTGAATTTAATTAAGTGTTTTGTTCAGAATAAAGTTGACTATAGAAATATAAAAATGGCATGCGTTTATTGTTAAAAGGGGAAATTCAGAATTTATAAAAGATTTGAAAAATATTTAGAAAAGGAAATGGAACATGGGGGTATTAAGGGAAAGGTTAAAAGAGGGGGATAAGTCCCTTTTTGATTCATTGGAACGTTCCTGGAATATTGCATGGGAGGAATGGCTTTCCGCTCTTGAAGTAAGGCATGATTCCTTCAATTCATATCCGCACCTGAGAAATGTCGAACAATATCTCGATAATATCGTGCTGGGATACGAAAAACACGCAAGCGAATCTTTCAATCCCCCTCTCTCCCCAATCGAGCTGTATATATTATTGTCATCAGTTCTTTTTCATGATATAGGCAGAACCAAGGAGACAGGAAAAACAAAGGGAAACATCACAAAGGAAACGCTTGAAAAAGAAATGTTTAATCATGCGGAAGAATCAAAGAAAATTATTAAAGAACGTTATACTACGTTGGGGATCCCCTCCTCCGAGTTGGCTTCGAGCATTGGAAAAATCTGTTACTACCACGATCCAAGGAATAACGACCTTGCCCGAAAGGATCTAAGTAACATTGTCATCAGCCCTTATGGCAGGGTTCGAGAACTGCTTCTGGCGTCTCTTCTTTTTCTTGCCGATCACATGGACAGCGCCTTTACAAGGGTTCTCCCCCCTTATTTAAGGTCTGATTCAAGCTTGGAGGAAATCGGGGCCTTCCGAAGATTGATACAGGGCGTTCATTTTGATCCCAAGGCAAGGATGATCGTTACTGCTTTAAGCGATATTAGCAGGAATAACGATGCAAAAAAGAATGGTAACTCAGAAAAAGACGCCAAGCCCTTTTTTGACGCCCTTGAATTAAAAGCAAAAGAGGATGCAAATACGCAGGAGGAATTGGAAAAGTACGTCAACGGTAAAAAAATCATCGATGAGATCAAAGAAAAGTATATAGGTTATAACAAACTTAAAGAAAATCTTAAACACTGTTCTAAAATTAGTGATGTACAATTGCTGAAAAGCGCCGGGTTGGAAATAAAGGATTTTAATAAAATAGAGACATTAATATCCAAGGGATTATTAAACGTGAGATATACCGGAAAAATAAGATGGCCTGTTTCAACGTTAGTTGCAATGGTTCTGGGGGATGTTCGCTCAAATGACAAGGCTTTATCGAAAATCAGGGATGATCTGGAAGCAATGGGAATTCCTATCCAGAAGTGGTTCGTTGAATATAAGGAGAAATTATATGATGAATCGGGAAAAGAGACGATCGAACCGATATTCACGCATGAATATCTTGAGGATGTTGCCAAAAATATGTGGGATCTCAGCCTCCAGATATTCGGATCAGCGCTTTTTACCTTTGAAAATCTGGCGGATAGCCTCAGCGATCCCGATATTGATAGAGTCAGGAGGGCGGTTAAAAGAATCTCCAATTTATCGAGAAATGCATCTGATAATAAGGATGAAACCAAGGAACCAATCTGGGTAGGATCGACACATTGGAAGTGGAACGTATTCCCATCTGAAAACGCCAAAAGCGGCAAACAGAATAATATGAACGAATTCAATCCCTGTAAGTTCTATTCATTGAAATATATTAATGATATAATTGATAAAATACGTACAAAGGGAGAGGGGAAATGAGTGAGGAAAAGAAGAAGGGAATATATTTAGGAAATCCACTGGATCAATTATTAAATGATGAGAAAGTGGATACCAAAGAAAAAGTGAATGAACGCGAGAATGGAAAAAAAGAGAAACCCAAAAGAGAAGAGAATCAACCCGGAATCATTCTACCCACAGACAAATCTCCTGGTTCGGGTAATATCATAATATGCGGGCGTCCTGGATCCGGAAAGTCAACCCTGGCTCTCCAGATCGCTACGGCTTGCGTAAAACATCCCCAAAACGAGAATATTTTTTCAGCCTATATATCCCTCGAGGAAGACCAGGATAGAATCAAGGAAAAAGCGAAAATGTTCGGGTGGAAAGATAGTTTTCGCAGCTTAAAGCACCTTCACGATCCTGGAGAATATTCAACCTCTATAAATCTTGGGAATGTTTTGAAAACAATTCTTACTCAGCCGAAAGATTGTCCGTTTCAAGAGGAACAACATGAAGACGAAGATCAGGATAATACGAGCAATAATAAAATAGAGCCAATAGTTTGTCCCAAGAAGGTAGAACACAAAGAAAGATTTGATAAAAATGAAGTGGGTCGCTTTGTCCTTCTCCCTTCCCTTTCTCCCAGGCATATATCCAATTCGGAAAGCCATGGCAACCTGTTCTGGGAACGGTATCAACAGCTGGAAAGGTTGCTCATGGCGGCTAAGAGTCTTGGATTACCTGATAATTCTCAAGAAAATCCAATAAAAAATGAAGAAGCAGAGCCAAACTCGATACTTCCTCAGCTAAAGTTAGTTTGTATTGACAGTTTGAATATGTTTGGGTCAGAAATGCCTGGAAGAGAGGAATTGTTCCGTATTTTCGACCTTTTCAGACGCAGTCAAATCATCGGCGTTTTTGTTGTTGAAACGAGCCAGCCCACTCCCTTTGATTCCACCCTCGCCGATGTTGTGATTCGCCTTCATTCAGAAGAGGATTCCAACTATTTCGTCAGATACCTTGAAATCGAGAAGTCGCGCTATACCAGGCATATATATGGAAAACATTTCTTTAAAACCGTTAAAATAAGTGATAAAGAGAAGCAAACAGATTGGGAAGATCGGCAAAGAACGGGTTGCGTGATCAGCCCATCGTTGCATTATGTCGTTTCCCAAACGACGGAATCTCTTACAGATGACAAGGATAAAAAAGATAATTATGTATATAATCTCCCATCCCTTATAGATATACTTCCCGCCAGTTTTGAAAGGGGAAGCGTCTTGGCAATAGAAGGTCCCCTCGGCACATTCAAAACCACGTTGGCGCTGAATATTCTGGCGGCAGGTCTGGTTAATAACGAAAATGCTCTATTTATTCACTTGCATGATCAAAGTTATTTGAAACGCCAAAAATCACAAAAGAAACCATATAATATAAAAGATTTTGCTCTTGAAAATTTTAAAGGAAGCCTCTCCGAACGCCTCCAATGGGATAAATTTGAGATTAAAAATGAGATGTTCAAGGAAGAATTTGCAAATAATAATAAGAGAGTCTTAAACGAATTTAGATATAATAATGAAGTATCTTTAATAGAAGCAAGTTTTAAAACTGGCGCTATCTTTCCCGAGGAATTTATTCAGATTATTGAAGATATATTTATTTTATTTAAAGACCACTATAACTATAAATCAGAGGAAATAGGAATAAGTCGCGTTGTCTTGGATGACGTAAGTCTCCTTGGATTAAGCTATCCCTTTCTTAAACATAGTAAAACAACAGGGGATCTGTTTCTTTCCTGTTTCGTTCATATTATGAGGAATAAAAACGTGGATCTCGTTATCACGGGAACTACAGGGGATCTGAATGTTACAAACGAGCCGGTTTACAGCGCATGCGCTCTTGCCGATACTGTTTTATCCTGCAGGCTTATCGATATCTTTGGAGATCGTCATGTAGTTATAAAAGGTGAAGGACTTCTAAGGGGTAAGGTAATAGAATCGGAAGAAACAGCGGAGAGCGCCCCCGCAGTTTTAAAACTGCAACGATCACAAACAGATCAAAAACATAACGATCTTCTCATTATTGATAAGGATTATTTGAAGGGCATTGTCGGTTTCGAGGAGGGAAAGATTCATCGCCCCGGAATAACGTTCTATCTGTTTGAAGAAAACCCGACCTTGCACAGAAAATACAATAATGAAATAGAGACCTTCCTCCAAACCGCGCTTGTATGCCCCTTACAGAATGTGGAATTAAGCGAGGATGAAAAAGATTTTCCAAAGGGAAAGATTAAGGAATATTTGCCTACGAGCGTATCTCTCATTCCTTTCGACTCCAGCCGTTCTGAAGCGGTTCATGATTCCATAAATCTTTTGAAGGAAGGTCCTTTTGACAGAACCATACTTTTAACCTTTGATGAATTCTGGCTGAATG
>JAFGFK010000250.1 GCA_016931135.1 Candidatus Sumerlaeota bacterium
CTCTGGGATGATAATGTCTTTCTCACGGATAATCCCCTGATCATTTCCCAAACCGGTTTGAAGGATTTCTGGCTCTCCACAAAAGCTCCCGATTATTTCCCGTTGACTTCCAGCATGCTCTGGGTGGAATGGCGCATATTCGGAGATAATCCCGTTGGATACCGAATCGTCAATATCCTTCTCCACGGCATTTCCACTATCCTGATATTTCTCATCCTGAAGGAACTCGGCATTCCCGGCGCCTTTCTTTGCGCCGCCTTGTTCGGGCTCCATCCGGTTCATGTCGAATCCGTGGCATGGATCACGCAAAGAAAGAACGCCCTTGCCATGGCGTTCTATCTTCTGACTATTCTCTGCTTTGTCAAATCGGATAAGACGAACAATAAAAGGCTGTATATTCTATCCCTTGTTTTCTATATTTTATCCCTTTTCTCCAAAACAGCGGTTGTCACGACTCCGTTTGTCCTTCTGGGATGTCTTCTCTGGATGAAACGGAAAATCCCCTCGAAAGACATGGCGAGACTCGTTCCTTTTTTCGTTTTATCCATAACCCTGGGGATTGTCACAATGTGGTTTCAGCAAAACAGGGCGATTGCGGGGGATGTCATAAGAACGGATGGTTTCCTTTCCCGATTTTCGATTGCAGGCAGGGCTGTCTGGTTCTATATTCATAAAACCATAATTCCCTTTAACCTGGCGTTTGCGTATCCCCGTTGGGAAATCCCTTCGGTTTCTCTTTCGTCTTTTATCCCCGCAATCATGATTCTGGTTTTGATTATTCTTTTCTTTATGAAGCGTAAAACCTGGGGCGCGCCGTTTTTATTCGCCTCCGGTTATTTCCTCATAACATTGTTCCCGGTTCTTGGGTTCATGAACATATACTACATGCGATTTTCTCTTGTAGCGGATCACTGGCAGTATTTTTCAAGTATCTCGATCATCGCCCTTGTTGTGGGAGGCGCCTCCTGGTTTGTTAAAAAGAAAGGACACGCCCTGAGTTCATCTGGCGTTATTGCGGGATTTTTACTTGTTTGCCTTTTCTTCATTCTGACCTTTAAACGAAATCATGTTTTCAAGGATCCGGAAATCCTGTGGAGGGATAATATCAAACGATATCCTGAAGCATGGCTTTCCTACAAGGGTTTGGCGGATACCCTCAGAAAACGTGGGAAACCGGAAGAGGCGATCGTTCGGGCGCGCGAAGCGGTACGGATCAAACCGGATTATTCAGACGCTTACACGCTGCTTGGCATGATTCATTCCGAATCAGGCGATATGGAAGCGGCGCGCGAAAACTACCTCCTCGCCGTAAAATACAATCCCCGCGATTTCATGGCGCATAATAACCTGGGGGCTGTTTATCATTCAATGGGCGAATGGGAAGACGCTGAGAAGTCCTATACTAAAGCCCTGGAGCTGAATCCTGAAATGGCGAACTCCTTTTACAATCTTGCCATTGTGAAGATGAATTTGCGCCGGTTTGATGAAGCGGAAAAATATTTAAAGGAAGCCCTGAGGCTCGATCCTGTTCATGAAAACGCCTTGTTCGATCTTGCCATGATTCGAAAAGCTCAACGGGATTTATCCGGCGCGAAAAATCTCCTGGAGCAGGGGATACAAAGCGATCCGGATTTCAATAGAGGGCGTTTTGAATTATCGGAGATTTTCAAGGAACAGGGCGAACCGGAAAAATCCATTGCCCTTCTCCGCGATATTTTAAAAAAGGAGCCGGATAATTCCCTTGTCATGAGCCGACTCGCATGGTTTCTCGCTACACAGGAAAAAGAATCTCTCCGAAACGGCGAAGAGGCTGTGAGGCTCGCGGAAAGGGCGTGCCAGATCACTCAAAATAGCCAGCCGTTATTCATTTTAACCCTTTCCGCAGCCTATGCGGAAGTCGGGCGTTTCGCGGACGCCATAGAAACAGCGGAAAAAGCCGTCAATTCGGCGGAGGAAAGCAGTATGAATGATCTTGCCTCCGATATCCGGAAAAAAATCCTTTTATACAAACAAAACAAGCCGATCAGAGATTAGCAATGAAAAATAAAAAATAAAAAATAAAAAATTTAAAATGATAGAATAAGTAAAATTCGTAACATTTATTTTTACCACCGATAAAAAAAGAAATTTAACCACAGGGAACTCAGACAAATATCCAGGATCGAGTTTCGGAGAAATCAGGATTCCCAATCCGCAGATCGCCGATTTCAGCCGATGTTTTTGAAATAGAAGAAAAATCTTTACATTACCGAAAAAAGCGTCTTATTAACTTGTTTCCAATTCCGATTATTGAAGGAGACATGGTTTGAGTTTATCGTTACGCGAAAACGCTGGATCGCGCTGTTCATCTCCCAAACCTTTTAGTTTGAGCCCCGGATGGTTCTTCATTTCCCCATGGCTCCTGGGTTTCCTTGTTTTCAGCGTTGTTCCCTTTCTCGGGAGTCTCTACTTGAGTTTCTGTCGTTATGACATTTTATCCAGTCCCCGTTTCATCGGCGTTGCCAATTACCGCCAGCTTTTCCTCCACGATCCCCTTTTCTGGAAGGCGCTTTACAACACCCTTTTCTATACTGCTTTTGCCGTTCCTCTTTCCATTGTTACCGCCCTTGCCCTTGCCATGCTTCTGAATGCCGATATTAGGGGCATCAGCGTGTATCGAACAATATTTTTCCTTCCTTCCATCGTGCCGATGGTCGCCTCCTCTATTCTCTGGATCTGGATTCTCAATCCCCAGATAGGTCTCATCAATACGCTCCTTGCAAAAGTCGGAATATC
>JAFGFK010000251.1 GCA_016931135.1 Candidatus Sumerlaeota bacterium
GGAAGAGGATGTGAAATTATCTATCAGGAATGGTTTTTCCGGAGTCCCGCCTTCTCCTCTTTTCGTTCCCCATACAAAATAGGAAACGGAATCACGCCAATCTGTGGAGATATTTGTTTCCATATCATATCCCGCGCTTATGCCTTCTTCCGCCCATACCCCCTTCTTGTTTTGTGCGAAAACCCGCAATGTTTTGCCCTTCCATTCTCCCCGGGGAATGGGTATAAATATGTATTGATCCTGAATGCCTATATTGAAAATCATCCTTTCATTACCCAGCAATGCCTTTACATTATCAATCTGCGTTTCATCCGGGCTTTCGGGATCGTAGAAATAAAACACATATTCATCGATTCCTTTGCTTTTCTCGGTTTGGGCTCGATAGGGGAGGATACGAGGCTTTGAACTGTCCGTTTCCTTCAGCTGATTCGAAGGGAGAATTTCCGCAGCAATGAAAAACGGGCTTTTCACGCCATCGGTAAATTCAAAAAGCAGAGGAAATATGAAATATCCTTTTCGTGGTTGCGATTGGATAATGGCGATATCCAGCGGATTCTGGGGGCTCTGAAATACTATAATATCCTTGTCCTGATAGGGATAGACGATCCGGGTGACAAGTTCAGGATTCAAACCAGGCGTATAATCCGACAAATTCAGGCGCAAAGGCTCTCCTGCAGCAAGGGAAACGGTTGGAACAGGTTTGTAATCGAAGGGAAATGGCGTAAGGGGGGCGTCTGCAGAAATCGCCGATGTTAGAAAAAGGAAGAGCGCCGTAAAGAGGGAAAGAAATTTCCTGTACATTAAAGACCTCCGAATCGCTTCAGTAATGTTTGAAGAGATGAAAAGTCGTTATTATTCATGATTTAATCAAATTACATGTTGAAGATATTAAGAATATGCGTACAATTTGTCTATAAATTTTCGGATCAAAGGAATTTTTCAGAAAAAATATATTGCGGATCAAACCTTTTTTCAAGGTTTTCAGTCTTTTTAAATAATATGCGCGTTTTTTTATAAATTATTCAAGGTATTGTGGTGAAAAGAATTCTGGCAGTTTTCTGTATGGCATTGGTTGGCGTTGCGTTATGCCAGTGCTCCTTCTATCAATCCACTGTATTGGATTCTTATATTCATTCCGCGCAGGAGGATTTCCATAATCACAAATACGAATCCGCTGTGACAAAATATCAATATTTGTTTCATCATCACCCCGAATCCGACAAGAAACAATATTTCCTCTTTCAAAAGGGATTGAGCCTTTACCTGCTTCGCTCCTATCATGATGCGGAAAAGACCTTCAAGGAATACCTCGACCTTTACCATGATGGGCTTTATCAGGCGGAAAGCAACGCCTATTTGACCAAGATCGAAGCCTTGCGCGCCGAACGCGAAAAAAATTACGTTCTGCAGCGCGAGGAGATCAAGGGCAATGTCGATTTATTGCGCCTCATGGTGGAACGCAATCCTTATGACGCCCAGGTTCATTATGAACTTGCCAATCATCTCTGGGATTTGGGCGATTATAATGAGGCGGCGAAGCATTATCTCAAAGCCGGGGAGATCGATGCGGCGCTCAAGGAAAGCGAACTCATAAAAAATCGTTTGATGATAAATGGGCAGGGAGACGTCATTCCCATTACGCCCGCGCTTCAAAGGGAGTTGGAGCGGGAAAAAAATCCCCTGGTCGTGTTCGATGTCCATAGCTATCAACAAAGAACCAAACCGGATTACCTGGGCGCGAGCAAGGCGTTTCAAACTGTTTCAGGAAAGGTCAGAAATCAAAGCAAACAGGCGATTCACAGGGTTTCGATCGCGGTCAATTTCTATAATGTACGCCATGAACTTCTCGATACCCAGAATTTCTATGTTGGCACCATGGGACCCCAGGAAGTTCGGGCTTTCCTGGTTAAAGGACAGAATTTCGATAACCTTTATAATATAGATCATTTTGAGTGTTTGTCTTATTACAATCAGTAAGGGATGAATGGATGAACCGCCGAACAAAGCATTATTCCGAGAGGATGGGGAAATCGTTTTTTGATGCGAAGTCCCCGAACATGTTTCATCCGCTTCTCCTAACCTTGTTTGTTCTGTTCATATCCCTTTTGGGCAACATCCTGCAGGCTGATGACAAACCAACCACCCCAACCAAATCGATCCTGCCGCCCCCTCCCCCGAAACTCAGCAACCAGGTCAGGATCAATATGAAGGTCCTTGAATGGACGACGGATGTTACCGATGAATATGGATTCCGGGTTCTTTATGCCCGTTTTCCGGATTCCTCGAGCATTCTGGAAGGAACAGACCTCACGCTTCCCATGACATCCGCCACGGATTCCGGCATGCGGTTCTTTTTCGACAACATGATGTCAAGCGCCGGCTCCTTTGAGGCGGTCGTCGAATGCCTCGAACAATACGGTTCCGTGGAAGTCCTGAGCGAACCCAATGTCATTTGTCCTGTTGTCAAGAAGCCCAACCCCAAGGACCCCTACCAGGCCAAAATCACCACGGGTTCCAAGATTCCCTTCGAAAAGGCGCAACCAGTGGGCGATACCCTTGCCCAGGTGACCGATTTCCGCGATGTCGGCGTTACCCTTAACGTAGGAGTGCATGATATCGTGAATGAAAATCTGGTCAAACTCCTCGTTCGCATCAATGTCAAGAATCTTGCAGGTTACATATCCGTTGGCACAAACAAGGAGGGTAATCCGCTCCTGGTGCCGGAACTGACCTCCAGGGAAATCACCAACACCCTTTTGGCGGAGAATGAAAAGACCCTGATTACAGGGCTCCTGGTAAACCAGTCTATCACCAAATCAGGAATGGGCGTACCCTGGATATCGAAAATCCCGATCCTGGGATGGTTGTTCAGTAATCGCAAGGCGACCAATAAAAGACAGGAACTGGTCTTTCTATTACGTCCGGAGATAATATACGATTGATGAAAAGGCGTTATTTACATATTCATTCCCTTTTTCTTGCCTTGATTGCGTCCCTGTTTCTGTCATCATGGGCTTCGGCTAAACCTCCACGCAAGATCCAGGAGATCGAGAAAAAACACATCGCTGTCGATGCCATGGTGGTGGAGGTCAATGAGGAATATACCCGGAATCTTGGTTTGACCTATACCCTGAACAGAAATGAAGACAGGGCGCCGAACAATAATTTAAAGGCTATTGATGTCCGTTTCCCCTTTACTCCCGATATGGTCAGCGTTCCCACTTTCCGGGATGCCAGTAACAGCGCGGGCTATATCCTGGGAACAAGCCAGCAACTTCCCGGATTGGGCTTCCGATTTTCAGGAATGGACATCGCCATGGGCAGGTTCTCGGCGAGCCTCCGGGCTTTGCTCACCTCCGGAAACGCCGAGATCAGGGCGCGAACCCTTGCCGTGGCGCTTCATGATACGCCCGTGGTCATAGAAACCGTCGATGAAGTTCCCTTTCAGGATGTTCGGTATGATAAGGGACAATCCCGCCTGGATGTTTCTTATGAAAAAGTGGGGGTGAAACTGAAGGCAAAACCGAGGATTATCGACCTTGCCAAGGAAAGAATCGAACTGCAAATCGAGGAATTGGACCTCTCCAGCGTAACCGGATATGTTACCCTTCAAAACGTCAATCGGCCGGTTTTTGCCAAATCCAGCGCCAACACCCGCCTGGAGATCAATAACGGCGAAACATTCATTATCGGGGGATTCAAGATAAAGCGCGACGCCCTCAAGGAAAGCGGTATCCCGTTTTTAAGGAGGATTCCCCTGTTGGGTTATCTTTTCAAAAGCGAGCGAAAGGTTCAGGAAAACAAGGACGTTCTCTTCTTTATTACCCCGTATATTCTGGATCCGGGCGTCAGTCCCATACTCCCTTATGATTTTCAACACGGAGAATTTCTGGAGATTAAAAACATCCCTGTCGAATATGAATAGAGAGGAATCATTCTCTTCTTCATTTTACGTTTTATATTGTTCATTGTTATTGAGCATGTTTCCTTCTCAGAAACTCCTGCGCTTGCCGGGCGGATTGCGCGTTCAGGATATGTCGCGGTTCGCACCAGCCCTTTCTGGCTATTCCCGTTCCCAGCTCCGCATATTCCATGTTTTCCAGGCGATGGGCGTCCGGATTGACGCTGATCAGAACTCCCGCTTCAATCGCCCTCCTGATATAGCGCCAGTCGAGATCCAGCCGATAAGGATGAGAGTTCAATTCAATCGCCACATGATTTGCCGCTGCAGATTTGATAATCGCCTCCATGTCTAATTGATATCCTTCACGGCCAAGGAGAAGCCTCCCTGTAGGATGCCCCAGCATCGTTGCATAAGGGCTTTGCATGGCGCGAATGATCCTGCCCGTCATTTCGTCCCGGGTCATTTTGAATTTACTGTGTATGGAAATTATGACAAAGTCGAACAACGCCAGGATGTTGTCGGGATAATCGAGGGATCCATCAGGAAGAATATCGGATTCGATCCCCTTGAAGATTCGGAAACCCCCGATCTTCCCGTTTATGGAATCGATTTCCCTGATCTGACGTTCGATTTTCTCCAGGGATAGCCCATTGGCGTAGTATGCGGATTGACTGTGATCGCTGATCCCGATGTATTCCCAATCCCTTTTACGGGCGTAATCGACATAGTCTTGGATGGAGGGCAATCCATCGCTGTAGGGCGTATGAAGGTGGAACAATCCACGCAGATCCTTGAATTGAACGAGCTTTGGGATGGCTTTTTTCTCCGCAGCGTCGATTTCTCCCTGGTCTTCCCGCAGCTCCGGAGGGATATAGGAAAGTCCCAGCTCGGCGAATATCTCCGCCTCCGATTCGAGCGCTTTCGATTTGTTCGAATCCCTTCTGAAAAGTCCGTATTCGTTCAATTTGTAACCCTGCTTCAGGGCGCGTCCCCGCATGAGAATGTTATGCTCCTTGCTGCCCGTAAAATACATCAGGGCAAAAGGAAATTCCTCATCGGAAACCACGCGCAGGTCTGCGTTGATTCCGCTGGACAACCTCACGCTGCTCTTTGTTTTGCCCCGGGCGATCGTATCCTCTACCAGGGGATGGGAAACAAAAGCCTCCATAACCTTTTCCGGTTTTGTGGTTGTAATGAGAAGATCGATGTCCTTGATAGTCTCCTTGTATCTTCGGAGACTCCCGGCGATTTCGATATGTTTGACAAAAGAAAGGCGGGAAAGGTCTTCGTAAAGATTCCCTGCGGCAGCCTTTGCTTCATGAAGGTGAAAGCGTCCCTGGGATTTCTTGAGATATTCAATGCCCTTGAGGATGTTTTCCTGGGTTTTCTCTCCGAATCCCGGAATTTCCAGAAGCCGGTTCTCCCGGCAGGCGTATTCCAGTTCCCCGATCGATGCGATTCCCAGTTTTTCATGAAGCGTACGGGCTTTTTTGGGACCCAATCCCTGAATTCTCAACATTTCAACTATGCCGGTGGGAATGCCGGCTTTCAGCTCTTCGTAAAGGGGAAAATGCCCGGTTTGGATAAATGAATAAATTTTTTCCGCAAGGGACGAACCGATTCCCTTGATCTGCGACAAGTCCGCCGGGGTATGGAAGTCATTCAAATCCTGTTCAAGATTGGCGATGGTTCTGGAGGCGTTTCGATAGGCATTGCATTTGAAAACATTTTCGCCTTTCAATTCAAGGAAAACGGCGATTTCATCCAGGATGGAAGCCAGTTCCTGCTTGTCCATGTTTTCCTTACAATTCCTGGGGGATTTCCTTTAATATGAAGGTTTCTATGATGTCCCCTTCCTTGATGTCTGTGTAATTTTCGAGCCCGATGCCGCATTCCTGCGCCCGGGACACTGCGTTGACATTGTCTTTGACGCGGCGTAATGACGAGATTTGCCCAGCGTATATAACCACATTGTCGCGTAAAAGTCTCGCCTTGTCCGAAATTGCGATCTCTCCCTCTGTGACAAAGCATCCCGCAATATTGCCCAGTTTGGAGATTTTGAAAATCTGGCGCACATCGGCTCGTCCGCGGTTGATCTCCTCGTATTTAGGTTCCAAAAGCCCCTTCATGGCTTTTTTGACATCGTCAATGAGCTCGTAAATTACGCGGTACGTCTTGATCTCCACTCCCTGTTCCTGAGCGAGTTCTGCAGAGGAAGGCTCCGGCCTGACGTTGAAACCTATGATCACGGCGTCCGAGGCGTCGGCAAGATTGATATCCGAATCCGTGACGCTTCCTACGGCAGCGTGAAGGATTTTTATTTTCACCTTTTCCGAGCTGGTTTTTTCCAGGGATTGACAAATGGCTTCCACCGATCCCTGCACATCCGCCTTCAGGATGATATTCAGGTCCTTGGTATTGGTTTCGCTCATGTACGTCTGGAGGTGTTCCAGGGTGACATGCCGGGTTTGGCGTAATCCCCGAGTTCTTCGCCGAATGGTGCGGATCGCGGCGATCCTTCTCGCTGTTCTTTCATCAGGCATCACCAGGAAGAGTTCTCCGGCAACCGGAACGCCTGTAATTCCCACCACTTGTACCGGAACGGACAATCCGGCTGATTCCAATGGTTGCCCATGATCGTCGATCATCATCTTCACGCGTCCAAATCGGGTTCCCGATAAAATGATGTCGCCTGTTTTCAATGTTCCCTTTTGCACAAGAACCGTAGCGACCACGCCGCGCAATGGATCGACATGGGATTCCAGAATGGCTCCTTCCGCAGCGCGGTTTGCGTCCCCCTTCAATTCCAGCATTTCCGCCTGAAGATGCATGAGTTCCAAAAGCCTGTCCACGTGTTGTCCGCTCTTGGCGGCGACTTCGGCGTACAGGGTCTCGCCTCCCAGATCCTCGGGCACCAGTTCGTATTTCATCAGTTCCTGTTTGATGCGGGACGCCTCCGCCCCGGGCTTGTCTATCTTGTTGATCGCCACAATAATGGGAACTTTTGCCGCTTTGGCGTGATTGATGGCTTCCACGGTCTGCGGCATGACGCCGTCATCCGCAGCGACTACCAGAACGACGAAATCCGTTACTTTGGCCCCCCGGGCGCGCATGGCCGTGAAGGCTTCATGCCCGGGAGTGTCCAGAAAAACCAGGTCCCCCTGTGGCGTCTTCACGCAATAGGCGCCAATGTGTTGGGTGATCCCTCCGTACTCTTTGCCCGCAATATCCGATTTCCGGATACAGTCAAGAAGCGTGGTCTTGCCGTGATCGACATGTCCCATGATGGTTATGACAGGGGGGCGTCTTTGCATATTTTCCGATTTATCTTCAATGACATAGCCCTGAATATCGTATTCATCATCCTCGGGGATGATCTTGA